>NZ_JAAVWA010000017.1:0-111287 GCF_017355725.1 Anabaena sp. 54 | reverse complement strand
CTATTAAGTCGGTTTCATATTTGTCTCCTGCGGTAACATCTGTAAATATTTCTTTGTCTAATAATGAGACTGAGTTGATATCTATGTATTTAAGAACTTCGGGAAAGAACAGTTCTATAAATTCTATGAAAAATGTGGATATCAATTCTTTAAATAAGCGGTCATGGTCTATTCTTTCACTCATATTTTTGTCACATAAATTCTTTAATTATTGGTATATTTTAACTTAATCATGCAAATTGTCTAACCAATTTCGTAGATCTTCCACAGTAGCGAAATCAAATATTGCTTCTGCTAACACTTCAATTACCTCTAGATTTAAACTTTTAATCCGGGTTTCTAATTCTATGTCAATATTTCCTACTTTCCTCTTGATTTGACGGACAATTAAATCTTTTTCCTTGGTAATTGCTTCTTGACGACCTTGTTCAATCCCTTGTTCCATCCAACTAGTAACTATCTGCATAACTTCCTCCTTTTCCGCTGGTATTAATGAACCTATTTCTGCTGTAAATTTCTCTTCTTCTATTTTATTCAGTCGCAAATATGTATCAATAAATCCTGATATCAATTGCATTTTTGCCGGATTTAATTTTAAAGTTACTAACAACCTTAAACACTCTGCTTTCACCTTTGGTCTATCCGCTGGTGCTATATTCATTTTCGACATTAAAGCAGATGCAACTGGATTTTGACTATTTAAAAAGTCTCTCCAATTTAGCTGATTTAGTTGGATGACTTGATAATTAAATTTTAGCACTTCCAAATCAGGAAAGTTGATTTGATAGTTATTTGTGGCTAAGGTTTTGGGAGAAGAATATGAAAAAATGACTATGGGATAAATTGGTAAGTCAAATTTTTCGTGTAATCTGGAAAAATAACGGAACATTCTTTGATTAAATTTCGATTTTGCTCCTGATTCGGCTTCAATGTGAACGAGAAAGTAAGAAGGTTCACCGAGAAATTTGACTTTGGCTATTAAGTCGGTTTCATATTTGTCTCCTGCGGTAACATCTGTAAATATTTCTTTGTCTAATAATGAGACTGAGTTGGTATCTATGTATTTAAGAACTTCGGGAAAGAACAGTTCTATAAATTCTATGAAAAATGTGGATATCAGTTCTTTAAATAAGCGGTCATGGTCTATTTTTTCACTCATGTTTTTGTCACATAGATTCTTTAATTATTGGTATATTTTAACTTAATCATGTAAATTGTCTAACCAATTTCGTAGATCTTCCACAGTAGCGAAATCAAATATTGCTTCTGCTAGTACTTCAATTACCTCTAGATTTAAACTTTTAATCCGGGTTTCTAATTCTATGTCAATATTTCCTACTTTCCTCTTGATTTGACGGACAATTAAATCTTTTTCCTTGGTAATTGCTTCTTGACGACCTTGTTCAATCCCTTGTTCCATCCAACTAGTAACTATCTGCATAACTTCCTCCTTTTCCGCTGGTATTAATGAACCTATTTCTGCTGTAAATTTCTCTTCTTCTATTTTATTCAGTCGCAAATATGTATCAATAAATCCTGATATCAATTGCATTTTTGCCGGATTTAATTTTAAAGTTACTAACAACCTTAAACACTCTGCTTTCACCTTTGGTCTATCCGCTGGTGCTATATTCATTTTCGACATTAAAGCAGATGCAACTGGATTTTGACTATTTAAAAAGTCTCTCCAATTTAGCTGATTTAGTTGGATGACTTGATAATTAAATTTTAGCACTTCCAAATCAGGAAAGTTGATTTGATAGTTATTTGTGGCTAAGGTTTTGGGAGAAGAATATGAAAAAATGACTATGGGATAAATTGGTAAGTCAAATTTTTCGTGTAATCTGGAAAAATAACGGAACATTCTTTGATTAAATTTCGATTTTGCTCCTGATTCGGCTTCAATGTGAACGAGAAAGTAAGAAGGTTCACCGAGAAATTTGACTTTGGCTATTAAGTCGGTTTCATATTTGTCTCCTGCGGTAACATCTGTAAATATTTCTTTGTCTAATAATGAGACTGAGTTGATATCTATATATTTAAGAACTTCGGGAAAGAATAGTTCTATAAATTCTATGAAAAATGTGGATATCAATTCTTTAAATAAACGGTCATGGTCTATTCTTTCACTCATGTTTTTGTCAAATTCTCCGGTTATTTTTTGTAAGCAATTACTAATAAAGAACCACCCCAAGGAAAGGAAAAACCTAATGTCAAAAACCAGCGTTCCATATCAAGGATTTTCTCTAAGAGGTAATTTAAAAATCCGCTAATTTTCAGTTCGCTGGTGGGGTCATAATCTTTGGAGTTGGAGCGATTGTTGATGCGATAAATTAGCATTAATGGTAATAAGAAAGAAACAAAGGATGTGACTCTAACTACTTTAAATCCTGCTTGTTTTAATTTAATGATTAAATCTTTTTTAACGTAGCGACGGACATGATGAGCATGAGTATCAGCTTGACTCCATAGCCAAGGATGTTGAGGAACGGTCAGTATGATAAGCTGTTGTGCAGCTTGATACATTTTTGCTAGAACGTCTGTATCTTGTTCTATGTGTTCAAGAACGTCAAAAGCTCCAATAATATCAAATTCCTCAGCAAAGGGGATATTCCGAGCATCCATTTGAAATAGAGTTGTTTTACATAGACGTTCTCTAGCAAATTCTAACCCTGCGGTAAATATTTCACTACCTGAACAGGTAAGATGAGAGAGATTTTTTTCAATTCCTTGCAGGACAAAACCAGTTCCGCAACCAATTTCTAGGAAGTTTTTGGCTTGGGGAAAATAATGTTTTATGGCGTAAATTATCAGCCGATTTCGGGAACGAAACCAGAAGTTTTTGGCTTCTAATTGTGCTAATTTAGGAAAAAATTCAGCTTCAAATCCAGCACTTTCCGCAGCCAGTTCTGGTGCAAAGGTCAAGTGTCCATTTAAGGATGGGGGGGTATATCCACAAGCTGGACAATGCCAATTTTCTTGGTTAAAATGGTGGTGACATTGAGGGCAGATTTTCATGGTATTTTTATTGAAAAAGCGTGGTAATTCAACTTTTGCAGACACCGCAGCTTACTAAATATCCTCCTCTGGTAAATACTGGGGATTTAAAACATTAGCACTATTAAAAGGGCAAATTTCCGGGAAAACATGAATATCTATTCCTGTTTCTTGAGAAGCAATTAATCTGGCATCATGATAACATTCATCAAATACCTCTTCCAAGTATCTCTTTAAGCTAGGACTTTTTTTTAATGACTTGTTTAAACGCAAAGAATGTTCAGTAATTGACGCTTTCCAACTATTAGAGCGTTTTTGTGGTTGATATTTCCACTTGAGTAAATGTTGAAAAACTCTGATCAGATTACTCTCTAAAGCATCTTTACGATTATTGCCCATGTCCTCAATTTCTTCGATAAGATTCTGAATATCCAACTGAGCAAACTCTCCTTTTTCTAGCAGGTTTACGGTTTGTTCTATCCACAAATTGAAATCAGATTCATAGAGAGGTTTTGTGAGTTTCATCATTTTTCAGAATGTACAGATAGTTGAGTAAAGCTAATGCTTATTGATTTTTTAACTAAGAGGGCGTTTAAAAAGTCATGATTGATGTATACTAAACACGGGTGAGATTTAAACTTTTACAGTGGAAAAAATATTATGTTCGTTTTGCTTGTATCAGATTCTACTTTGCACTAATTTGTCATTCAACTCGTTGTCCAAGTACCGCTAGAGTTGATTCCATTGTAGATAATTTTGTGGACTGGTGGGGATTTAGAATCTGTTTTACTTCCTTTTCATGAATATTGAGAGTAGATACAAGTTCAACTTTACGCATTGCTAGATATAGCGTAGATTTTAGTGCTGTCCGCGCTGGTACTCAGGGGAAACGCATCTAAATTTTATTGACAGAACACCATTTTTGTGTATAAACGAAAGAATCGGTATTTATCGTTTGATTGATTTTTTCAGAGTCATCGTGATGGTTTAAATTATTGTCAATAAGTAGACGTTAATGCAAATGTTTGAGTCATTATTGAGATTAAATAGTCCTTATTGATAAGATGCGTTTCCCCTGCGCTGGTACTAATCATCAAAGGGAAGAGCGATGGATTTTTCGACGTTGCTGATTAAGGGTATGAATTTTAGTCTCACGCAAAGGCGCAAAGACGCACTGAGGTTTGAGTTTTAAAGATTCAATTTGGGAATTTCATACCTCGATTCAGCAACGCCGATTTTTCTAAGCAGTCAGCAGCCTCGTTTTGTTCTAGAGAATCTCCGTAAAATAATTTGTCAGTTTTCATTGAAAGAATAGGTAAAAGTGTTTCTATTTATCAATACCTTGTCCATTTCCTGGTTTGTTAGGTTAAGCGACAGCGCAACCCAACGCATTTGTTGGGTTTCATGCTTCAACCCAACCTACAAATCAAGGCTTTTTCTAATTTGGACAAGGTATTGATTTATAAATTAATTTATCCAAACCTTGATCTAAACTTAGATAAAGGAATTAAAGATTTATTTTCTTTATCATCCATCAGTTTTTGTATTTTCAACAATCCTTGTCCACAAACAACTATAGGCTGTGAGTTTTCTATGAAGATAACTTTCCCGGGTGTACGATTTTCAATTACAACATCTTTTACTATTTCAGCTTCTAAAATTCTAACTAAATCACCATTTAGTGTTGTAGCAGCGCCCTTATATGGATAACCCACAGCATCAATAAATCTTTTTAATTTGAAAAACAATCAAATTGCTATTATCCGTATTAATAATCCATCGCCAAGATACAGCTATTGCGTATTGAGTTGTTATTTCTCCAAAGTCTTTTCTGTCGACAAAATGAATATAATTATCTTCACATAAACACTTTATTTCTGAGTAGAAATCTTTTTGCAGTTGTGAGTCACGAGAACCAATGACTATTTCAATATTATGTTTAAATTTGGTTAATAGTTTCTGTAAAACTCTATAACCTTTTTCTGTCATTGCAAAAATTGTTATTTTATTTTCGGTTTTCATTTTCATCAAAATCTAAATTTTTAGTTTTATTTCTGACTAAATATAAAGGTCTTTTCTTGATTTCATCAAAAGTTTTCCCCAAATAAACGCCTAAAATTCCTAAAATAGAAATAATAATTCCTCCCAAAAAATATAGGGAAACAATAATACTACTCCAACCTGTTACAGTTGCACCATAAACCAAAACTTCAATAAGTATATAAAGTCCATAAATAAAAGCAAAACTAGAAATGATAAAACCTAGTTTAATGGCTAATCTCAAGGGTTTATCAGAATAAGCTATAATTGTTTCACTAGCTAATTTCCATAATTTAGCAAAGGTATAGGTACTTTTCCCAGCAAAGCGTTCTTCATGGAAAACATCAATACTAGCAGTAGGAAATCCCATCCAATCTACTAAACCTCCAAAAAATCTCAGTCGTTCACGCATTAGACAAAAACTCTGGGCAACTTGTCGAGATATTATCCGAAAATTGCCAACTTCACCATCATATTGCAGTTCAGTAAAATAATTGAAAATCTGGTAAAATAGCCATGATGTCACTCGTTTTAAGGGAGAATCTTTTCGTTTTCCCCTCCTAGCTAAGACAACATCATAACCTTCTTGAGCCTTGGCATAAAGTCTGGGAATTTCTTCTGGCCTGTCTTGCAAGTCACAATCCATAACTACAACCCAGTCACCATCACAATGGTCTAAGCCTGCGGTTATACCATAATGTTGACCGAAATTCCGACTAAATTGAATTCCTTTTACCTGTGAGTCACTGTTAGCTAATTCAGTAATTATATCCCAAGAGCGATCGCCCCCACAATCCTCAACTAAGATTAATTCAAAGTCTTGTGTAATCGTCTCTAATGAATCCGCAAAACGCTTATACAAAACTTACAAACAGTCTTCTGCTTTATAGACTGGGATCACCACCGAAATGTGAGGCATAATCTAAGCTAGTAGATTTACTGGAAAGTCAATAAGCAATACAATACTATACTGCCACATTGTGCTAATATAATTCTTAACATATTGTAACATTTTTATTAAGGGTATAGCTAAACCTCCTCTTGGTAAGGAAGAGAATTTTCCGGTTTCCCCTTTTGGTAAGGGGGATTAAGGGGGATAATGTGGGAATCAGAGTTCCAGCATTAGTTTTATACCTCATTTACCTGGGAGAAAATTATTTTTTGGTGCTGAAGATGGTGGTGAACATCATCAACATTCCCCCTATCAAAATAGCGATCGCTAATCCTCCAGCCACTAAATCCAAAGTATTATTATCTATGGTCATATTATTCTCATCCAAAATTAGACATTATAATTTATGAACTCTCAACCAGAAGAAGATTTACAACGTCGTCTCCAAAACCTAGCAGCAGAAATCAAATCTGCCGGTGTAAATGCTCGTCAATCAGAAACAGAGACACCTGTAACTAGCGTTACTCAATGGAAGTTATATTTAGAAAAGTCCAGAAATTGGTTTAATGGCTTATCAACAATTAAAAAGCTGGTAGTGACAGGTATAGTCATGTTGATAACCATTTGGATGTTGCAAACAGTATTTGCTCTAGTTGCTTCTGTAATTAGTCTGGCGGTTTTGGCAGTGTTAGTGTATCTTGGATACAAATTTTTTATTGCTAATGGACAAGGAAAATAAGCAATAGCCTATTTGAGTCATGCCAATGGTGGCGTAAAAAAATCACAGGTAATTATGCAATGGCGAATCCAATGATCGGCAAAAGTAGTAGTCAGTCTAGCCGCCCCAAAGAACCGAAAAAATCTAAGATTACACCATTAGCAACGAGGCGCTTTGTAGCTTGGACGGTGGAAATAACACTCTTTATTGCCAGTGGGTTAGTTCCTTATAGTTTAGGCGTATATGTAAATTCTCGTAGTGAGATTCGGCGAGTGCCGCTGAATCCTGTCTTGGTAGTCACAGAAAAAGCGATCGCTAGACCACTAGCATTACCCATCAGTTATGGTATTCGCAACGTCGCCTGGCCGACCAATATCCTGTGGACATTAGCCCTATTATTGCCCACAAGCCTCTGTGGGTGGCAATTGTATTTACTGGCTAAAACAGGCAGCACCATTCCCAAACGGTGGTTTGGTGTGCGAGTCGTAAACGAAGCTGGAACAGCCCCAGGTTTAGGCGCAGTCATAGTTAGAGAAGGATTAGGACGTTGGACAATCCCAGTTTCCGTCGCATATCTACTTTGGCGTTACAGCTTTGTTTTCCCCAACTTGGCTCTGTTTACATCTTTAACAATGTTAATGATCTTAGCAGAATCAAAAGGCTGTCCTAACCAAAAGCGTCCCCGCTCTTTCCATGATCAACTTGCAGGGACATATACAATAGATGCAACCAGCACTGTTATTCCTCCTGGGGAGCATTCAACAATAACCGAAAATAATGTAGATAGTTCACAATCTCCTTCCCCTGCTTCCCCCAGAAATAATCCTAGTATCAGCCTGTTTTTAGTAGGGTTAACTAGCATGATTGCTGTGTTATCAACCTTAATAGGTACACAAATCTACATCCAAACCCAAGAAAGCCAACGGAGAAGCGAACAAACTAATAGTCAAAAGTTCCTTGAACTCATCAAAGCACTCAATCCCAACAACGGTGTTACCAACGAAGACCGCCAAAGAGTTATTTTAGCCTTGGGTAGTGTTGATGATAAACAAGCCATCAAATTATTAATTGACTTATTAGTTAAAGAAACAGACCCCAAAACCCTGGATACCATTCAACAAGCCTTAACTAATGCTGGTTTTAAAGCCATCCCCGAATTAAATCGGATGAATCAGTTTCTCGCTGGAGAACTAGCATCTGTGGGTAAAAGTCCCAATGGGGAAATTAGACAAAATCAGTTAATTCTCACCCAGCAGGTAATTAATAAAATTCTGGCTATCTACAGTGGCAAAATTAACAACATTGACTTGAGCAATGCTCAATTAGGTTCTCAAGCATCTGGGGAAAAGCCCTTATTTAACTTGGTATTAAATAACGTTGATTTATCAGGAGTCGTCTTGAAATCAGCAAACCTTAACCAAGCTAACTTCCAAGGTAGCCGTTTTCGCAGCGTTGGTGAAGATGGACGTTGGGATACTTATGATGATGCGATCGCTGATTTAAATAACACTCAACTAAAGCGAGCTAACTTAAGTAATACCAACTTGAGTCGGGTTTCCATGAGTCGTAGTGATTTAAGTAGGGCTAATCTTAACAAAGCCAACTTATCATACACCCGTTTATTTGGGACTAATCTCAGTAGTACCCAGTTAGTAGGTACAGATTTACGAAATGCAATTTTAGAAAATGCCAGCCTTACAAATGCAGATTTAAGCAACGCTAACTTAACAGAAGCAAATTTATATGCCGCCAATTTAGTCCGGGTTTCTGCCATTGGTACACAATTAGCCTACGCGAATTTAACTAAAACGGACTGGCAAGGTGCAGATTTATCGGAAAGCTATTTAGATTATGCTAATCTCAGTCATGCTAACTTAAGTGCTACTCGACTCACTGGCGCTAGTTTACGCTCGACTAACTTAGAAAACGCTAATTTGCGAAGTGCTGATTTAAGTCGTGCTGACTTACGAGGAGCAAATGTCGCTGGAGCAGATTTTCAAGGCACAATTCTCTTTGTTGGTAAACAAAATCTAGCAGATCAGTTTGTGGAAACACCTGATATTGGTTCTCAAAGTGCCTCAATTAAAGGAGTAGATTTCAGTCAAGCTAAAAATTTAGATCCGCAACAATTGGCATTTATTTGTACTCAAGGTGGACTAAATTCCCGTTGTCCATAATCACACGAAAGGATGTTTGAAAAGTATTATTCTGTGATTTTTAGCACAGTTATACCCCACCCTAACCCTCCCCTTATGAAGGGGAGGGAAGTAGACTTTCTTGTTTCCCCCCTTGATAAGGCTATCGTGTACACACAAGTTAAATTACCCCCCTTAATCCCCGCGATACTTTGGGGGGAAACCGGAAAAATTAGTTCCCTCCCCAAAGCATCGGGGAGGGTTAGGGTGGGGTAATTTGAGGAATAATGGTGATTCGATAACTTGTGTGTACACCGTAGCTTGATAAGGGGGGATTAAGGGGGGTAATAAATATTTGGTACATCATCAGGGACTTTTAAAACACCCTCTGTCAGTAAACCTCTTACCTAAGTTATATTAAATTCAGAGTGTGTCAGGAGTAGGCTAATGAAACGTTTTCAATATTGGCTTGGGATAATCGGAATCGGAACAGTTGTGAGTTTAGTGGTAAACTCTCAACCAGCACAGGCACAAGTAGCTTATGGCAGTTATGTTGGTATTGGTCCGACTGTGGGGTTGACAGATGGTACTCAATTGGGCGGAGTCCTGGCTTTTCGTTACAAATTACTAGAAACACCCATTTCTTTCCGCACTCAAGCTTTAATTGGTAGGGGAACAGCAGTAGTTCCGACTGTTTCCTATGACATCCCCCTCAACTGGCAAACTGATGCTTATTTAGGTGCTGGTTTAGTCTTAACTAGTGGTGATACGCCTTCCCCTGTTGGTAATAAAATTAGCTTTGCTCTGCAACCGGGAATTGACTATGTTATTCCTAATAGTAATACTGTGATTTTTGGTAATGCTATTATTGCCTTTGATGCCTACCGAAATACTGGTGGTACAGCTTTATCTTTACAAGGTGGAGTTGGGTTAAAATTTTAATTCTTAATTGGTAAAAATTTTGTAACCTTTTGATTTTTAATGTTGAATTTTGGAAAAGATGGTGCTAAACCGAGAGAAAATAGATTTTTACTTAACAGACATAGAAACTCCTATAGGTAAGGTAATTAGTGTAGCTATTTCTCTGTTGGTTTTAGTATCATCAGGAATTTTCGTGGCGGAAACTTATGATCTTTCTCAAGAGGCTCGCTGGGAGTTAAGAGTATTAGATAATTGTGTATTAATAATTTTTGCTGGAGAATATTTACTGCGCTTATGGAGTACAAAAGATAGAATTAAATATATTCTGAGTTTTTATGCAATTATTGATTTAATCTCAATTTTGCCATCTTGTATAGGATTAGTAAATACTAGTTTTATCCGGCTATTACGTTGGTTTAGAATATTGCGTTTGCTGAGATTTATTGATAAAAAGTTTCTAATTGGTAGTATCAGTAATCAAGATAGTGTAATTTTTGCGAGAATATTATTTACTTTATTTGCGATAGTTTTTGTTTTTTCCGGGTTAATTTATCAAGTTGAACATCCAGTTAATCCCCAGAATTTTGATACTTTTTTAGATGCTTTTTATTTCTCAGTTGTGACAATGACAACCGTGGGATTTGGTGATGTGATACCAATTTCTGAGTTAGGGCGCTTACTAACGGTATTGATGATTTTAACAGGCGTGGCTCTGATTCCTTGGCAGATTGGTGACTTAATTAGACGATTGGTAAAAACGGCAAATCAAGTGGAAACTGTTTGTCAAGGGTGCGGTTTAGCTTTTCATGATGCAGATGCCGAATTTTGTAAAAGGTGCGGTAAACAATTGTAGTAGCTATTAGAACTACATGGGGGTAAAATCACAGTCAGTAGGGGCGCAGGGTCTGCGCCCAGTCAGGGTTTGGGCGAATTTTCTACAGCAGGGGATTCAAAATTCACGTCTTCATAGACATCTTCTATAGGACAGTGAAAATCTACACTGGCTAAATGCACATTTTCTCCCTGTCCATAACTATAAAATACCCATTGTCCCTCGGAATTACGACGGAAAATTTCTACATTTCTTCGCGTTTGACTTACTAATACATATTCTTGAAGTGATTCTAAGTGGCGATAATCAGCAAATTTATCACCTCTGTCAAATGCTTCTGTGGTGGGAGATAGGACTTCGATAATTAAACAGGGATAACGCAAAAAGTTATGAAAGGCTTTATCTTTTTGGTCACAACTGACTATGACATCGGGATAGTAATAAGTATTAATTGATTCAATGTGTGCTTTAGTATCGGCAATGTAGGCTTGACATCCACTACCACGTAGATGATTTCTCAGCATTGAAGCAATATTGAGCGTAATAACTACATGAGTATTACTAGCCCCTGCCATTGCGTAAACGTCTCCGTCTCTGTATTCATGCTTGATAGGGCTGGTTTCTTCCCCTTGGAGATATTCTGTGGGGGAAAGATAGTTATAGCTGGGAGTTGCAATCATAGAAGATGACCTAATCTGATTTGTGTTTTATCTAAGTTCCTCCTTATCTAGTTTAGGCTAAAAAATGAATTTGACATCGGATTGAATATTATTAAATTGATTAAGGGCGCAGGCCCTGCGCCCCTACGGGTTCATTAATTTGCTGGTAATTGTGGGTGTGTTGCTGAATATTTGCTGACTATGGCAGACACTTCTGGGTTATAAAGTCTGAGATAATTCCAGTAGTTGCCAAAAACTTGGCGGACGTAATTTCTTGTTTCGTCAAAAGGAATTTCTTCGACAAATTCATCGGGATCTTGTTTGGGTATGGTTTGTAGCCATTTGGCGACGTTGCCGGGTCCGGCATTATAACTAGCGATCGCTAACATGGAATTATTGCCATACTGTTGATGAGTATGATCTAAATACCAAGTCCCCAACATAATATTATCGTTAGGATTTTCTAGGTTGAGTTTTTTGAAATCTAACCCGATTTGTGGGGCTATCCATGCCCCTGTACTGGGCATAACTTGCATTAAACCTGTTGCACCGACGGGGGATTTAATTTTGGATTGAAAGCGGGATTCTTGCCGCATTAAAGCTGTAACTAAGAGAGGATTAAGTTGACGGGAAGTAGACCATTTTTCAATTTCTTGAAAATAAGGAAAAGGATAACGGGCTTGCCAGTAGATGGGTTGTTGACTTAAAGCTGCATATTCGGCTTTTTCAGTGGGGGTTTCTCGGTCTTCCAATTTAGCGATTTTGTCAATACCAATGAGATATTCACCCTTAGTTAATCTCATCAACCCTTCGGTAAACTGTTCAGCAACACTAGGCTGTTTTTTATTTTTAAATTCTGTTTCCCATTGCCACCAAGCATCACGATCTTGTCCTAGTAAATACAATTCATGGAAAGTCTGAGAACCGGCGGGAGGAACAGGACGTTGGGGGGGAATAATTGCCGGATTCATCACGCGCAAAGTATTAAAATTCCCCACATTTAAACCCAAAATACTGGCAGAACGCCAGGCATAATAAGATTGAGGAAATTCACTAATTACAGATTTATAAGCAGTAATAGCTTCCTGTTGTTTGCCTAGTATTGTTGCCCATTTGCCCACCCAAAATCCGGCTCTAGGAGCTAAAATGCTAGTTTTGTTATTAATAGTAATTGGTTGCGCCCATTGCCATGCTCCTAAATAATCATTGTTTTTGGCTTTATTTTGGGCGATTTTCCAGCGAAATTCTGCGGCTTCATCGGTGCTGCTATATTTTCCTAGCAATAATTTCTCTGTCGTATTAGCTGATTTATTATCTTTGAGAGATTCTAAAAGTTTGGCTTTTTTAACTAATGCTGGAGGTGCTTGATCGGGAAAATTACTAATTATTTGGTCAAGATAGATAATGGCATCTTTACCTTTAGCAATATCGGCTAATCTTGATAGGGCGGTTGCTGTTTCTTTGGCGGTGGGAAATTTTTGTAATAGTTGTTTATAAACTACAATGGCTTGATCTTGCTCTTTATTTAATTGTAATCCTCTGGCGATACGATAGAGGCTAATGGCTGTTTTTGGGGCTTGAATGTAAGCATTTTTAGCTTTGGTAAACTCATTGTTATCCCAGTAGACTGAACCGATGAGTTCCCAATCTGTGGGTTTGAGTTGTGGCTGTTTTACCAATTGATCTAATACGCCCACAATCCCCGGCTCGTCTGCGGCGTATTGAGCCAAGATTAATTGTAATTTGGGTTGATTTGGATTATCGTTTAACCGTTTGCGGATAATTTCCCAGGTGAGGGGATGGGAGGGAAATTGAGCGATCGCTTGATCTGATAATTTTGGTTGGGCGATCGCATATATAGCCTTGACTACGGCTGCTTCTTTGCCATATTCTTTTACCACCTTGCGGCGCAAATCGGAAGCTTGCTTATCTGCACCTAAAATATCATGAGCCTGGGCTTGTTTAAGTAAAATATAAGGTGCTAATACAGGATAATCTTTTTCCAGTCCTGTCAATAGACTCAGGGCTTTTTTGCCTTGGGAAGTTTCTACATAATCACAAGAGAGTAGATAACGGGCGCGTTCCCGATCTGGGGAACTGCCTTTTTCAGCAATTTCCGTGAGTTTTGTTAATCTTTCTGGTACAGATTGAGACAATAGCGAAAAGACAACTGACTTAACTTTTGCAGCCTCAGATAGTTTTTCCGGCTTACTCTGACCCAAGTTCAACCATTGACTGACGGTTTTGCTGGCTTGGGGGGCTGATACCATTGCCCCGGCTAAAAAGGCACATAGTCCAGCACCAGCAAGTAGATAAATTTGTGTTTTCTGTAGTTTTTTCAACATTGATACTCGCTGTTTGCCTAGCGTCTCACGGAGAAAGTTGACGATTAGATGAATATTTTGGCAACTTTATCATTAGGGTAACACCCCTCACCAAGTTTTACGCCTATGATGCCAGACTTTCCGCCAGTTTATACAAATGTAATCTCTCTTTAATTTTGTGGTGACAGATTGTAGGGGCGAAGAGATCCCGCCCTCATTGGTGTCAACTTAACGTAAAACCCATAGCCCACCTGGGAATGATAGCGTAGCGTGGCGTTAGCCATATTCCCAGTCTCATAGCAAAAGTCATCTGAAGATGACTAAAAATCCCCAGTTTAAGTAATTGGACAAAAATATTTACAGTCATTGCGAGCGAAGGGAAGCAATCACAACCCTGGCGATTGCTTGATTTCACTTCGTTCCATATGGCTAACGCCACGCAATGCTTACGCAATGACATTGTGTAATTAATTCTGTCTCACTACTTACTTTAGCCCTGTTCTGTCAGATTTGGAAAATACAATACCTGAAAGGTTTACGGGGCTTTGGTTTTGACGTTTTATGCAACAATTTTATTTTTTGATACATAAAAAACCGCCAAACCTTGATGAAATAAGAGTTACAAAAGATGGATTCGATTATTGTTTTCCGAGAGTGACAAAACAGGGCTAAGTTGACACCAATGCCCCGCCCTCAATTGTATTGCTAATTTTGACTTTGAATTTGCCTAACTACCGTTAAAGCTGAATAACTAACGCCCGCAGTCCCTTCTCCAGGATGAGTAGAATCACCAACCAACCACAAATTACGAATAGGTGTTCGATTAGCAAAACCAAAGGGTCCAAAGGTGGGAATTCTTTGACCAATACCACCAACAATACCTGATTCTCTACCTGTATAATGAGCGAAGGTACGAGGTGTGGCAGCTTCTACATGAATAATAGTTTCTGGTTTCAAATAGAAATATTCAGAAAGTTTGGATATCGCATCTTGAGTAAATTTTTGTTTTAACTCTTCATAATTTTGAGTTTCCCACCAGGGGATAAAATCAACAAAGGAAGAAGCGATAATTGTGGCTTTTCCTAATGGTGCGCGACCATCTCCTTCATGACTCACAGATACAAATAGGGAATTATTTTCTCCAATAGGTTTATTTACATCATATAAAAATTGTAAATGCGGTGGACAATTAGGAGGAATTGCACTTTTATCTACACCCAAATAAATCACATAAGCACCGGAAGCTGGTGGGAGTTTTTCAACCCTTTGTTTATATCCAGAAGGGGCATCTTCTCCTAATAATTGAACCAAGTTTTGAACGGTGACGTTAGCAACTATATGATCTGCTGATTCTGTCCAAGTTTCCCCGGTTTTCTGATTTTTAATGATGACGGCGTTGGCTTGGTTATGGGCAACTTGGATTTTTTCAACGGTGTGGCGCATTAATAACTTACCACCATCTCGTTCTAAAGATTCTACCAAGCGATCGCTCAAAACTTGCATACTCCCTTGCAGATGAAATAACCCTTGGGGTAATTGGGATACACTCAAAGCTGTAGCTGCATAAAGTAAAGCCGTTTCTTCCGCACTAACTTGAGAATATAATTTCAGTTGTAAATCTAAAAATGTCCGCAGTCTTTGGTCATTTCCTAACCCACATAATCGTAAAGCATCCCCCACAGTGAATAAAGTAAAAGGTGCAGTAATAAATGTCCTCGGACGGACAGCTTTAATTAATTGTCCTAAGTCCCATAAATTCCGGGGTGGTAAAACCGGATCACGTCCTTGAAATTCCCAACTAGCATTAAATAAAGTGGTTAATAATTGCCAAAAAGGTTCACTTCCGGGAAACTGTTTTTGACGTTCTGCTTGCCATTTTTGAGAATCACGCCAAACATTAATGGGTGTAGATTCTCCCGGAAGAAATACAGCACAAGCTGGGTCGCAAGGTGTCGCAGCGGGTAATTCTATATTTAATTCTGAGAAAATGCGGTGATGAATTCCCCCAGGTTCTAAACCCGCTACTTGCGTCGCACCAACATCAAAAGTAAATCCTTGACGTTTGAAGGTGGAAGCGCAACCACCAGGAACAATTGCTTGGTCAAGAATTAGGACATTATAACCTCTATGTGCTAATAATGCTCCGGCTGTAAGTCCACCTATACCCGCACCAATGACGATAACGCGGGATTGATTTTTTGGATCAGTAAGATTTGACATTGATGATTAACTTCAATTTCAGAGGAATTAATGAGATATGATCTAATCAAACAATCATCATTATTAACATCTAATATATCAGATTTATTCACGATAAAATAAATGGTAGATGACTCTATTTACATTATCAATATGGTATGTTATGTATTGACAGCTTTCAGAAAAATAATCTATGGTATACAGCTTGAGCTAAAATAAGTCTATGAGCAATTTAGAAAACGTCACAATTCATCAATTTAGAGGACTTCGAGATTTAGAACTAAAGGATCTCAGACGGATTAACCTGCTTGTTGGTCTTAACAACTCAGGGAAAACTAGTGTTCTAGAAGCATTATCTGTCTACTGTCATCCATTAGATATTAAAGTATGGCTGAGTACAGCAAATCAACGAGAGCAGGATATGAGAGTGTATCGTACTCGGACACTGGATGCAATAAAGTGGTTATTTACACATAATTCTGCGTCCACTGTAGAACCCGATAAACCTATTATTCTTATTTCTAGCACCGGTTTATTTTCTGTAAAGAAGTTAATAGCAAGCTATGAAGAACAGGAGGAAATATGGTTATCAGAGGAAAGCAATATCAGAAATCTTAGCAACGAAGAAGAAATTGAAAATGATAATGAACAGGAAATTGAAAATGAAGATACACCAAGAGTTAGGAAAGGAATTAAGCTAAAAATAGGGGTATTTCCAGATGATGGTTATCAGTTAAGTTTACTTGGTGAACCATCTGATTTGATTACAGATTTTTTGTTATGGGAGGATGAACGTTTTTATAGATTATCTGGAAAGAGAGAACCAAGTCTAAAGACATCTGTAGTAACACCATCATCTCATCGTTCAGAAGTTAGTCAATTTCGATTACTTTCAGAAGCAACATTTCAAAATTTTAAAGCCGATGTGGTGAAATTATTACAACAGATGGATAAAAATATTTCTGACATAGAAATTTTGTTATCTCCAGAATCTATAAGTTCTCGATTTAATATATATATTCAACATGAAAGACTGGGACTTGCACCAGTTAGCACTTTTGGTGATGGTATTCGTCGCTTATTACATATAGCTCTTAAACTTGCCAGCGTCAAAGGTGGTATTCTTTTAATTGATGAATTAGAGTCAACAATTCATACAGAAGCCTTACAAAATTCTTTTCGATGGTTAGTTAAGTGGTGTACAGAAATGGATATTCAACTATTTGCAACTACTCATAGTCTTGAAGCTGTTGATACTTTATTAGAAGTTACTGAATCAGATTCAGATTTGGTGCTTTATCGCTTAGAACCAAAGGAAGGAAAAACAAAAGTAGTTAGACATGATGGACATAGATTAAGACGATTAAGAGAAGAATTAGGTCAGGAGGTGCGTTGGTGAGTCGGCAATATGTTTTAATTGGTGTTGAGGGGAATCATGATCAGGCTTTTATCTCTAAGATTTTGTGTAAATTATTAGGCTTCTCTAAATTTGATGGGAAGATATCAGAACTAGATCCTTTTTGGCGGAAATTTATCCCTAATTACCCTAAAGGGGGAAAGTTATATGTAAGACTTGATATGCCTGCAATTTTGTATACAGAGACTTTATCAATCGCTTTATATGCAGGTGAAGGAAGTAATTTAATTACTAATTTGAATGATAAATTATCTGATATTGATTATTCTACTTTTTTAGCTTTTGCAATTGTAGCTGATGCTGATGACGATACACCTAACAAAGTTGCAGAAAAATATCATCATGGTTTTAAAGAATATTTCCCTAATTTTCCAACTATAGTTAATCAAAGTGGTAATGTCATAGAAGGTTTACCAAGATTAGGAATTTACATATTACCAGATAATTCTCAACAAGGTGTATTAGATACTTTGATTTGTGATTGTGGAGATTTAGTTTATCCTGAATATATGCAAAGAGCAAGAGAATATATAAATAAATTTTCTGAAGAAGAGAAGAAGAAAAAGCCTTTAAGATGGAAACCTTTTGATCAAGAAAAGGCGATAATTGCTACAGTCGTCAGTGTTCTAAAACCAGGTAAAACTAATCAAACAAGTATTAGTGATAACAGTTGGATTAGTCCTGAAACAGAAGCTCAAATTCCAGCAATTCAAAATTTAACTAAGTTTTTCAGGAACTTGTTGAATTTAGAAACTTGAATAATACCCTAAATTCTACACCTTCTCCCTTGCAGGTGGGACAATACCCAACTTGTTTAACCCTGAATCAATATTTCTCAATAACTTAAAATCATCCTCCGGTAAAGGATAATTACTACTAAATAAACTACATTTTTCCAAAAACGTAAATGCTTGCCGAAATTGCTGCGGTTCTGCCTTAATTGGAGCATCAAAATGACAGGGAATAATCCATTGAAAATCCCAACTAGCAACTTTATTAGCCCAATTTATAGTTTCCTGCGGGGCGCGATTGAGAATCAAACTTTGTAAAATTGGGGCAACAAATATTCGCCCATTTCCTTGCAGAATATTAAATGACTCTTGCCAATTTTCTTGCCATTGGAAGGGGAAAAACCCAAAATAGGCTTTGCGCGAACGTTCTGGTGCTTTTTGAGCATCACCCCATGCTTCACTCCATGTAGGTACTTCTAACACACTAGGGCTGAAATACAAGGAAAATAATGTGATTCGCTGCCACCCTTTGCGGCGATTTGCTGAGGTATCGGCAACCATGTCAAAGGCTTTATCCTTGGCGTGGTACAGTAAGGGATAGGGGTCAAGTTGAACAATTGCTGGTGGCTCTGCTGGTACACAAACTATGGTATCTGTAAGTAAGAGAGTGTGCGATCGCTTGTGGAAAAAAGCCACCTCTGCAAACTTACCCAACCCCAAATCAATCGGTCCAAGGATTGCATAATCAAAATCCTCAGCAAAAGGAGCTTCCTGGCTATTTTCAGGCAGTATGCGAGTCCGTTTACCAGGTAAACCCAACCAACTCAAAGGCAAATTTACGGGAAAACTCCATTGTCCAGGGGAAACAAAAACCTGTGCAGTGGGAAAGCGTCTCGCAAAAGGACCAACAAATACTTTATGTTCTATTCCCGATATCGTAGGCAAAATAATATACTTAACATCACCGTATTCTGCCACCAACTCATTCAGCAACCGGACACATTCTCCAGTCGGTGCGACAGGTGCATAAACCAGCAAACCGCCCTGTTCCAGCTTAACTACAGTCATGCGGATTGGCACAACTACATAGAAAATTCCCTGTAATTGATCAAAAGTCCAGATAGTATCTTTAATAACTTCTTTACGGATAGTGCGCCGTTGACCATAAGGATAAATTGGCACAACAGGCCAAAACCGCCATGAAAAATCCTGGGGATGAATTTTTTCTATATCTCCACTTTCCACCACTTTGCGAACCTCTCTCAATTCCCAATACTCAGATTTTTGTTTGCTTTTCTAAATTTGGAGTTTAGCAAATTATGGGGGTGATCAACATAAAATTATTGATTTTTTAGAAAGATTGGGTTTTCCAACATGAGTAATTTTCATATTAATTTCATATTCCAGCTTGAGTTAATACCTCACTCAAATCAGCAACTAAATCTAAATTTTCTGCCCATTCTATTAAATAACCATAATCCAAAGTTTCTGCTTGTAACTTAATTATCCCCAAAGCATCACGCCATTGTTTTTCTGATTTACTTCCCTTTCCCCAGCGCAATTTTTGTAAAATAATATCTTCTGCTGAAGCTATCCAAAAAGCAGGAATTCCATCTAAATCAACTAATATTCTTCGGTGCATTTGAGATATTGCAAAAGGTGAATTATCAGTAATATAAATATCAGCATTAGCAATAGTTTCTGTATGGGTAATATTCAACATATTTCCCAAACCTCTTTGCAAATCTTCTACCGCACCTACTGGACAATAATATCCAAATGCTTCTAAAGTTTTTACCAGCAAATCTATTTGATTTGGTTTAACTTCTACCACCAAATCTAAATCACGAGTAGAACGTGGTTCTCCATGAATAGAACTAGCAACACCTCTACTTACATAATAATCAATATTAATTGACTCAAAAAGTTGATGTAGTTCTCCTGCTAAAGAAATTGAATCTTGAATCCACATATTTTCATTAATACCTTTTGGTTGAAAGTCAGGAGTAAATTTTTCTCCTAATACAGCACGAGTAAATAGATCACGAATTTCTTGTATAGTTAAATTTCGATGTCGATATTTAATTCCTACAAGACATAGTTTTTTAACTCCTCGTTCATGGGAAATAAATCTTTCTATGCGTTGTTTTAATGATAGTTGTCGCCATTTTTGAAACAAATAAATATCAGATTCTATTGCTGTATCTTGGCTTTGGGGTTGATAATTATACTTGGGAATTGTTGGGAAAAACAAGTTTGATTTTTCTAGCATTGCTAATTTTATAGTATTCTTGAATATTGAGTATTTAACCTGTAACTTAAATTATACTCAAAATATCACGTTTTTCTGATGTAGTGCTTATGTGCGTGTGATTGATGCTTGAAAAGTTAAATTATTAAATTTTATTGAGAGAATGTTTTAAAAAATACAAAGCCTGTTACACTGAAATACATAATTAGAGATTAAATTTAAATTGCATAAAGTCACATGAAATTACGAGCAATATCAGACCTCAAAAATAAAATTATTCTTGGGGATAATTTATCTGTACTCAAACAAATAGAAAATGATACTTTTGATTTAATCATTACTTCACCACCATATTTTCAGCAACGTAATTATGGAAATGGTGGACAAGATGGAGGAAGAAATAACCAAATCAAAAATAATGGTTTTACTATTATTAGAATTTTGGGGAACACGATGAAAAAGGACATCATTTAAAGTCCTGTAGAGATTACTAAAAATAATCATCGTCCAGCAGTTTATCCGATGTATATTATTCAAGAACTGATTAAATTATTAACTCAACAAGGTGATTTTGTCCTTGATCCTTTTTGTGGTAGTGGTACAACTTGTATAGCAGCTAGAAATTTAAATAGAAATTATTTAGGAATTGAAATCAATCCTGATTATGTAAACTTAGCTAATAACCGTATGGAAGAATCTGATTCTCAGCAGCAGGAATTATTTATATGAAATATGATTATAATCAAGAAATAGAAAGATTAGAAAAATCCTATCAGCAAGCAATTGAATTAGTTGAAAATCAATCATTTACAGAATTTGATCAAGAAATAAAAAACTGTGTAGATATTTTTATTCAAAAAATAGAAACCGATAAATCTTTAATTCAGGTAATTATTACCACCCTACTCAAGAAAATAATTAAACCTAAGCAAGATATTAGGTTACACATGGCTAAATTTATCAATGGATATTCTGCAAGAGTTCTTGATACTAAGGTAACTACACCATTTTTTAAAAGTAAATTTCCTAAATATGCTAATAAAGAAACTGCGTTTTTAACTAAAGCAACACGCGCAGAAATTATCTGGAATTTTCTTGTTTTAAGGTGAGTTGTCGTAATTTTTCAGGGTTCAGTTAAGCCTAAAACTCTTTTTTAAAACGAACCACAGAGGCACAGAGGACACAGAGAAAATAGAAGAACAAATTCTTAACTGAATTGTATTGAACTATAAATTACATCTCTTCACGCGAGAATGATTAGTGGTAATTCCTGTAAAAGTAATAAATTACACAAAAAATCTTGCAATACGTATAAAATACTTATTTTTTCTAATTACGCGATTCCTATTGACATCATTTCTATATATATGTTACAAATATATAGAAAAATTAGATATCATAAATATGATGCCAGTCATTAGAATACCTGATCTTATCTACCAAAGACTCCAAGCTATAGCTATTCCCTTTGAAGACACCCCTGTTACTGTCATTGAGCGACTGTTGAGTGAATATGAAGCACGTCAAAAGCCTCAGCAATCGGGTGATATAGAGACACAAAAATCAGAGGAGAGCGAAAAATATCTAGTTCTTGATCCTGAAGCATCTAGTAATTTACGCCATACGAGGGTTATTCGATCTGTTATTGGTGGTAAGGAAATTCGTCAGCCAAACTGGAGTAAAATACTTGATGAGGCACATATACTTGCATGGAAACAAGGTTTATCTTCAGAAGCTCTAATAAAACTTAGTTTGGCAAGGGTTGTCAAGGGAGAGAGCAATGACCCTGGTTTCCACTACTTACGAGAGATAGATATTTCGATCCAAGGAGTAGAAGCAAATCTAGCATGGCGGAATACTCTACATCTCTCAAAAAACCTGAACATACCAGTTGAAGTATATTTCGAGTGGCGCATGAAAGAAGGATCTGCTTATCCTGGTCAGAAAGGAAAACTTATTTGGATACCCAAATAGATTGAAATGAATTATGACTTACGCGAAATACCTCTCAAACTCCCATTTCTCTGTGACCTCTGTGCCTCTGTGGTTCGTTATTCTGTGACTGATGCGTGAGTCCTATACTGTTTCTATATTATTGTGTAACATATATATATTATATGTGTTGCACAATTTATAAGAAATTTCATCTTGTCTGAAAAATATTCTGCACCATTTTCTTCTCTACCCTATCAGCAGCATTATCCAACTCTACCACCTCACCATCACTCAAAACCCACCCCAAAGCCCCAATATTCTCCTTTGCTTGTTTTAGACTTTTAGCCCCAGGAATGGGAATTGTGCCTTTACTAATACACCAATTAATAGCAACTTGAGACATAGTTTTATTGCGTGTATTTGCTATTTCCTGCAAACAACCTAAAAGCGGCTTCATTCCTGGTAATAACTGCTTACATAAAAATCCCCGAATACCTTTGGGAAAACTGCCATTTTCCGAAAACTTTCCGGTTAATAAACCCAACCCTAAAGGACTATAAGCAATTAATGTAATTCCTAACTCATCACAAACATCTTTTAAACCTAATTCCGTCACCGGATAAGTAGATAAAAGTGAATATTGCACCTGCAAAGTTTTAATCGGTATACCTCTTTCCTGAAATCTTTTATGCACCCATAAAAGTCTTTTAGTTCCATAATTAGATAATCCCACACCCTTCACCAAACCTTGCTCATACAAATCACCTAAACCATCTAATAAACCCACCTCTTGCCAAGGTGCATAATTAGCAGTAGACCAGTGCATTTGCACCAAATCAACATTTTTACCTAATCTTTTTGCAGAGGCATGACAAGCTGATATAATTGAATTTCTAGTCCATCTCCAAGGGTATGCGGCTAACTTAGTCGCAATGCAAATATTCTCTTGATTTATTCCCTGATATGCTTGGGCAAATTTCCCTAAAAGTAACTCACTCCGTCCCTTTAATTTACCTGTACCGTAGGAATCACCCGTATCAAATAATGTAATCCCATTGCTCACACATAGATTAAACACCTCTTGTAACTGGTTATCCATACTTTCATCGTATCCCCAGAGCAGTTGATTTCCCCAAGCCCAAGTTCCGCAACCCATGAGAGGAAGATTTAATAAATTGTGAGTTAGCATAATTAAGAAAAACTTGCCAATTGTTATAAACTAACTATTTACGAATAATACCAATGATCCGTAAAGCTAAACCGAATAATTATCATCTTTATTTATCCGCGTTTATCCGCGTGCATCTGCGTTTAATTTTCATTTTAAAACTGTCACAAATACCAAAGTAAAAACTAAATGCCCATTATTATTTGTCCGGGAATCCATGCACCAGAATTAACTAAAAGCTTTATCCAAGGGTGCTTAAATCAAGCTGGTGAAAAATCCATAGATATACTGGTTTATCCTGAACAGGGTTATTTAACTTTATCAACATTTCATATTTTACATTTTTTGTGCGATCGCCTCGGTAATAAGCTAGAATCGCCTGTTATATTCTTATGCTTTAGTGCTGGTGTCATTGGCGGTATAGGTGCAGCCACAGCATGGCAACTTTGGGGAGGTCATGTTCAAGCCTTCATTGCTATTGATGGTTGGGGAGTCCCTCTAGGGGGCAATTTCCCCATACATCGTTTAAGTCATGATCATTACACCCATTGGACTTCAGCTTACCTCGGTATGGGAGAAAACAACTTTTACGCCGATCCAGCAGTTGACCATTTATCAATGTGGCAGTCCCCCCAATCTGTCCAAGGACAGTGGACAAATCCCTCCGTTGGGTTCTCTCCACCCAAACAATACCTCAGTGCATCTGAATTTCTCAATTTCCTATTAGAACGTTATAACAAGAAATAGTGATTATTTATTCCCCATTCCCAAGTATCTAATGCTTCCTCCTGAACCTACTGCTATTAATAACGGTTTTACCGGACTGCTGAAAAACCGGGGTTTTATGCTCCTGTGGATTGGTCAACTAATTTCTCAATTAGCTGATAAGGTATTCTTTGTGTTAATGATTGCCCTACTCAAACTCTACCTACCCAGTAATGAGATAAACGGTGATGCACGCTTCTATTTATACATGGCATTTACCGTACCAGCAATATTGTTTGGCTCTGCTGGTGGTGTTATCGTTGACCGTGTACCAAAAAAACTGATTATGGTAGGTTCAGATGTGGTGCGGGGAATATTCATGGTGTTAATTCCCTTCCTGCCACGACAATTTGGGATACTTTTATTCTTCACCTTTGGTATCTCCACCGTTACCCAGTTTTTTGCCCCAGCGGAACAAGCGTCAATTCCCTTGTTGGTGAGAAAGGAAGGTTTAATGGCTGCTAATGCCCTATTTAGTAGCACCATGATGGCAGCATTAATTATTGGTAATGCAGTGGCTACTCCGATGTTAAATTGGTTTGAAACCTTTAATAAAGGTTTTGGCAAAGAATTGGTTGTCGGCTGCTTGTACCTGATTTCTGCCGTGATTATGATGCCAATTCAGTTTCGAGAACACAGACATATTGACAAAACCGCACCCGCAATTAATCCCTGGGCGGAATTTGTGCTAGGACTGCGCTATCTCAGACAAAATCGGCTGGTGTGGAATGCTATGCTGCAAATTGTCACCTTATACTGCGTATTTGCCGCCCTGATAGAATTAGCCATTGGTATGGCAGCAAGGTTACATTTAGCTCCAGAAGAATTTAGTTCTTTCGTCGCTGCGGCGGGGGTAGGTATGGTGATAGGTGCGGCTATTCTGGGCAATTTTGGACATAGACTATACAATAAACCTTTGCCTTTAATCGGATTTTTGATCATGGCGTTTTCCTTGGGTTTATTCATTTTTATTGATAACCAACCCTTAGCATTAGGACTTTGTATTTTCTTGGGTGTGGGTGCAGCTTTTGTCAACGTGCCAATGCAAACTTTAATTCAACAACAAGCACCATCAGAAATGCACGGTAAAGTCTTTGGCTTTCAAAATCATGCCATTAATATCGCTCTGACAGCACCTCTATTAATTACGACAAAGCTAGTTAATGCCTTTGGATTGTCGGCAGTGTTATTCGGAATGAGTATAGTTGTCGGGGCTATTGGTGTTTGGACATGGCAAAATACTCGGCGGGTATTGCAAGATGTGATCTAGAAATTGTACAATTATGATCCGTTCTTAATGCTAATAAATACGGCTTTCTCTGCAATTGTGAGAATTTTTACATTAAAATGAAGTTTTAAATACAGAATCTAGGCGTTAATTTTAGCTATACTTTGAGGTTAACTGTGGTTTCGTCTTCTCAAATCAGTCTCCCAAAATCTGAAAATAATCAGCAGTCTCCCGTATCTAATTCGTCAGTTCCCTCACCAAAACGGGCATCTGGCGGTTTCGCGTTGATAGATAGTCTCATCCGTCATGGTGTTGAGCATATTTTTGGTTATCCCGGTGGCGCGATTCTACCGATTTATGATGACCTCTATAAAATAGAAGCTGGGGGTACGGTCAAACATATCTTAGTTAGACATGAACAAGGTGCTTCCCACGCCGCCGACGGTTACGCCCGTGCTACTGGTAAAGTGGGAGTATGCTTTGGTACTTCCGGTCCTGGGGCAACCAATTTAGTTACAGGGATTGCTACAGCCTACATGGATTCTATTCCCATGATTGTGGTGACGGGACAAGTACCCCGCGCTGCAATTGGTACAGATGCCTTCCAAGAAACAGATATTTACGGGATTACTTTACCCATTGTTAAGCATTCCTATGTAGTCCGTGATGCCAAAGATATGGCGCGGATTGTCGCTGAAGCTTTTCACATTGCCAGCACTGGTAGACCGGGGCCTGTTTTAATTGATGTTCCCAAAGATGTGGCATTGGAGGAATTTGATTATGTTCCTGTCGCACCGGGTTCGATTAAGTTACCGGGTTATCGTCCCACAGTCAAGGGAAATCCCCGCCAAATTAATGCGGCTATTCAATTAATTCGAGAAAGTCGTCGTCCATTGTTGTATGTTGGGGGAGGAGCGATCGCTGCTAATGCCCACGAAGAAGTCAAACAACTGGCAGAATTATTTAATCTCCCCGTCACTACCACCTTAATGGGTATCGGTGCATTTGACGAACATCATCCCCTGTCGTTGGGAATGTTGGGAATGCACGGTACAGCTTACGCCAACTTTGCTGTTACAGATTGCGATTTATTAATTTGCGTCGGTGCTAGATTTGATGACCGCGTGACAGGTAAATTAGATGAATTTGCCTCTTTAGCTAAAGTCATTCACATTGATATTGACCCCGCAGAAGTCGGTAAAAACCGCGTTCCCGAAGTTCCCATTGTTGGTGATGTTAAAAACGTCTTAAAAGACTTATTACGCCGATGTCAAGACGCAAATACTAAAGCCACACCTAACCAAAATCAAGAATGGTTAAACTTAATTAACAGTTGGAAACAAGATTATCCTTTAATTGTTCCCCATCACGCTGACAGCATTTCTCCCCAAGAGGTAATTGTCGAAGTTGGCACTCAAGCGCCCCAGGCATTTTACACCACAGATGTCGGTCAACACCAAATGTGGGCTGCCCAATTCCTCAAAAACGGACCAAGACGCTGGATTTCTAGCGCTGGTTTAGGAACAATGGGTTTTGGTGTCCCTGCGGCTATGGGTGTAAAGGTAGCATTCCCGGACGAAGAAGTAGTCTGTATTAGCGGTGATGCCAGTTTCCAAATGTGTTTGCAGGAGTTGGGAACACTAGCACAATATGGGATTAATGTCAAGACCTTGATCTTAAATAACGGTTGGCAGGGAATGGTGCGTCAGTGGCAAGAAGCCTTCTATGGACAGCGTTATTCATCTTCTAACATGGAAGTGGGAATGCCTGATATTGAGCTTTTAGCACAGGCTTATGGCATCAAAGGCATGGTAATTACCAAGCGGGAAGAGTTGGCAGATAAAATTGCCGAAATGCTGGCACACAATGGACCTGTAATTGTCAATGTCCACGTTACCAGAGATGAAAACTGCTATCCCATGGTAGCCCCTGGTAAGAACAACTCGCAAATGGTTGGTTTACCTAAGCCAACACCAAGAACCGCAGTTGAATCAATTTCTTGCAGCAATTGTGGCACTCAAAACCAAGCTAATCATAATTTCTGTTCTGATTGTGGAACAAAGTTGTAGTTAGATTTTGTAGGGGTTTAGTATTATGCTTTACCCTTACCTATTCAATATTATGTTTATCTTTTCTTAGAGATTTTCTATAAATTCTTCAGGTGTAATTTGTGCTTGTTTAAGAACACCGCTTAATGTACCAACTTTTAATTCTGGATGTAATGGTACAACACAACCAATTTCACCATTGAGTGTTTGTTTTTTCATGATTATATGACTACCAGTTTGTCTAATTTGATAAAAACCCAAACGTTCTAATGTGCGAATTGCTTCTTTGCTAGAAGTTCGTGGTAATTTAGGCACAAGTAACCTCAATGCTAGTTACATATCTAGGAGAGGTTTCTGGTAAAGGAAATTCTTCTAAATAAAGTCGTGTTGCTTCTTTTAAACCTGTTATTGCTTGTTCTATTGTTTCTCCTTGATCTACTGTACCAACTTCTGGACATTCAGCGATATACATATCATCTTCTTTGTAAATTATGACTGTGAAACTGCGACTTTTCATAGTTTTCATGAGGGTTACATCTAGGTTTATTCTAACATTAAATGTAGGGGTTTAGCATTGCTAAACCCCTACCATATTCTCATTATTTTAAGCTGAGTTTGTAAATCTTTGATTGCTTGTTGTTGATTACCTATTACAGCAAATTGTCATCAAACCCGGAACAAGAACCCCACCCCCAACCCCCTCCCCGCAAGCGATGAGGGGGCTAAGATGTACCTTATATGATTGGAAATCGCTGTAAGTAGGTGGACGTGAAATAACCAAAATGTGTAACGATATGTAAATTCACCTCGATGCGTTATTATCGTTGAGTTTTAGCCATTTCAAAAAACAAAATATATTTTGATTTTCCTCCGCCCACCTACTTAACAATTCGCAAGATATTATATTATTCATAAACTATCTAAATTTAGTTCAAATTAGTAAATTATGGTAATGGGTAATATAATATAATGAAAATATATTCATAAAGAGTCATCTATTAAATGGAAATCCTCCCCAAGTTAATGCGGCAATTCAATTAATTAGAGAAAGTCATCACCCATTGTTGTATATTGGGGAAGGAGCGATCGCAGCTAATGCCCACAATGTGTTTGCAAGAGTTAGGATATATAGTAAAATCTAGTGTTAATGTCAAGACTTTTATCTTAAAGAGAGGTAATTTGGGTGTGTTCTTTGATGCTGAAAAATTAGCAGGTAAGCCGATAAAATTAGTCAGAATGCTGGTAGCAGCTAAAGCTGTCAAAATTCTAGATTTAAATAAGGTGAATGAATTAAAATTATTCCTATGCTAAACCGAATCAAAGACTTAACAACAAACATATCATCCCGCTTAGTTGAAATCCGCCGCCATATTCACGCGCATCCAGAACTTAGTGGCGAAGAATATCAAACTGCTGCCTTTGTTGCGGGTGTGTTATCCGCTAATGGCTTGCACGTAGAAGAAGGTATAGGTAAAACAGGTGTCATTGGTGAATTACAAGGAACTCAATCTAGCGATAGAATCTTAGCAATTCGCACTGATATGGATGCTTTGCCCATTCAAGAACGGACAAGCTTAGAATATGCCTCTCGGATTGAAGGAGTTATGCACGCTTGTGGACATGATATTCATACTACGGTAGGTTTGGGGACAGCGATGGTACTTTCCCAAATTGCCTCAGAATTGGGTGGAAAGGTGCGGTTTTTATTTCAACCCGCTGAGGAAATTGCCCAGGGTGCAAATTGGATGGTAAGAGATGGAGTGATGAATAATGTCGCGGCTATTTTAGGGTTGCACGTTTTTCCTTCCATTCCTGCGGGTTCAGTGGGTATTCGCTACGGTGCATTAACAGCCGCAGCATACAATTTAGAAATTATTATTATTGGTGAATCTGGACATGGTGCGCGTCCCCATGAAGCCATAGATGCAATCTGGATTGCAGCGCAAGTGATTACATCATTGCAACAAGCTATTAGCCGTACTCAAAATCCTTTGCGTCCCGTAGTGTTGAGTATTGGACAAATTAATGGGGGAAGAGCGCCAAATGTGATTGCTGATAAAGTACAATTATTGGGAACAGTGCGATCGCTTCACCCAGAAACCCGCGACAAACTACCACAGTGGATTGAAAATATAGTTGCTAATGTTTGTAATTCTTACAATGCAAAATATCAAGTTAACTATCATCGAGGTGTACCCAGTGTCCAAAATGATAACGCCCTAACACAATTATTACAATCATCAGCGGAAGAAGCTTGGACTAATAATTGTGTACGAATTTTACCAGAACCATCTTTAGGTGCAGAAGATTTTTCTGTTTATTTAGAACACGCCCCTGGTTCAATGTTTCGTTTAGGTGTAGGCTATGAAGAGAGAATAATTAACCATCCCTTGCATCATCCTCAATTTGAAGTTGATGAATCTGCTATTATTACTGGAGTAGTCACATTAGCTTATGCAGCTTATAAATATTGGCTAAATTCAGAACTATGATTTGCGTGATTTATTTAATTTCGATGATTAATTAGTCGGAACTATGATTTCTAGTATTCATTTAATTTTCATGATTAATTAGTCAAACAAATCAAAAAAATCACAGTTGAAAATTCGCTCTTTAAATAAATTCAAGAAAATTACACTGTCAATCATGCCACCAATCGAAACTATAGATTCAAACTCATCAGAACAAACCACTAATAATTGGTATTTAGTAAGTGTCCGTTCTAAAAAAAGAGAAGTATTTTTGAAATATCTGAATTTAGCTATTAGCCAAAATCAATTACAGGATTTAGTGACAGAAATAAAAAGTCCCCAAGATGCAGTTTATCAAGATATTGTTTTATTAAAAATCAGTAATTTCAAAACTGCTTGTATACAACTTAAAAAAATTGAATGTTTCCAAAATATCGAACGGAAACCTTTAGCATTACCACAAGTGAATAGAATGTTGGGTATTGGGTAAATTTGGCTATAAATAGCTAATTACCTATTCATAAAAAATACTCCACAACCGTCAACCAACGAAATTAATTATCATTTCCACCAGGAGATTGCGGGAAGGCTGGGAGCCGCGTCTCTTTAGAGCGCGGGGGAAAGCCTACTCGTGCAGTTCGACAAGCTCACTGACCACGGTTTTAACCGCTTCCAATATTCTCAACCATGATGCGGGTCATTAATATATCTTTCTATAGTATCAGCAGCAACGTTTCCAGCAGTTGAAAAGAAATAGCTGCTAGTCCAAAGTGACGGTAGCTTTTTTAATTCTGGGAACTCTTTTCTTAGGTAATTAGATGAGCGTCCTTTAAATGCTTTAACTACCTGAAATATTGCATCAGTTGGATGAATCTCTACGAATAAATGAATGTGATCTGGTGCAACTTCTAACGCCCGAATATTCCAATCTTTTTCAATAGCTAATGCCGAAAATATCTCAAAAATCCTATCCCTGATTTTCCCTACAAGCACTTTTTTTCGGCGTTTAGGTATCCAGACTAAATGAATCACGCTCAATCCGACAGCGTGATTATAATGCCGATATTCATAAGAACTTTTTTTCATATATTTTAGCTATTGACTTCCTTTAAATTGTAGACTAAGATAGTCATATCGTCAATCATATCAACAAAATAAACCTGTGCAAATACGCTGGAGATTCAAGCTACAACCGAATATTGGGCAACAAGCCTTAATGTCTGAGTGGCTTGTTACTTTGCGGAAACACAGAAATTATTGTTTAGCAGAACGTCAGCGCGGATTTGAAACTAATAACCAAAAATCAGATGAGTCTGTTATGTACCAATATGGCGCATTTTCAGACTTAGATAGTCGTATTGAATATGGTTCTTATTGCCCATTAACCTGCCCTATCGTTAAGCATGGCGTAATGTCCTCTGGGCTAACAAAAAATAGTAAGAAGCATGGTTTAAGCTGGGGTAGTGCGACTGATATTCAAAGTAAGAGAACAACTGAATTACGTTCTGAATCTGAATGGTATAGCCGAATTAATTCAGATGTTTTACAAGGTAATTTAGCTAAATTAGATATTGCTTATAACGGATTTTTTCAACACAAAAGGGGTTTTCCTGCGTTTCGTAAAGCAGCTAATTTTAAAACTTTTCAATTCAAGCCAGGACAAGTAAAATTAACCGTTAATCGTGAATCCAATCAGCCCCGATGCTATTCCCATGCCTACTTTCCTGGACTGGGGACTATGCGCTATTTTGATAGTCGGACTATTCCCGTAGATGCTGACATTAGGACGGTAACAGTAATTAAAGAAGCTGACGGATGGTACATGAGTGTATTACTCAATTTACCTGAATCGCTACCTGAAGTCACAGAAATTGAAACTGTCAAATCAGCGGTGGGTATTGACGTAGGAATTAAGTGCGATTCGTTGTTAGTTGAATCACGGTATCCAGCCCGTACATAAGCTAACCAACCCAACTCTAGTAATAGAGGAAAGGTTGAACTCTCGGTCTGATATGGGTGTAAGTCCCATCTACCAGACTCAGGTATGACTCCCTATCTGCCTACGATGACCCGACTCGGTTTCGGGAGGTCGAAGCTAGGAACAGGGCGCAATCAGACATCCGTTGTGGGGTGACACTGGTGCTAATGGGGAGTTCCCACGGTGAAACAGAGCCTAGAAAAGCGACTAACTACGAAGCAGGACACAACATTAAAAATCCTGACTTAACTGGAATTAATTCCCGCCGCATCTTTAATTAATAGCGGCAAGAGTCTAGGGATTCCAGTAGTTGAAATGGCTACACCTAAAGGAACTAACAATCTAACCGAGGGAACGAATAAAAACGGATTGAGGGTCTTAGGGAGGTCGAACCCTAAAGTAGGCTAGACGAGCAGCGGAACTCCTTCAATTCGGGTAGGACAGACCGTAATTGGTCTGAGGTGTTCAGAATACACAAATTGGAGCAGAGCATGATTAGACACAGAGAAAACTCTAGTGAATCCTGGAAAACGTTACCTTGGAAGAAATTCCGCCGTAACCTATTCCGCCTACAAAAACGAGTGTACAAAGCGGTTCAAGTTGGCGACAAGCGCAAAGCTAAGTCCCTACAAAAGCTGATTCTGAAATCAACCGCAGCAAGATTACTGGCTATTCGTCAAGTAACACAGCTAAATGCTGGGAAAAAGACAGCGGGAATTGACGGGAAAACCGCGCTCTCATTCGAGCAAAGGTTTGAACTAAATGAAAAACTTAGAACAGAATGCAATAACTGGAATCACCAGGGATTGCGTGAAATACCCATCCCTAAAAAGGATGGTAAAACCCGGATTCTCAAAGTCCCCACTATTGCCGATAGGGCGTATCAATGCCTTATCAAATACGCATTAGAACCAGCGCACGAAGCAACCTTCCACGCATACAGCTATGGGTTTAGGACGGGGCGTTCGGCTCACGATGCCCAGAAAATCCTGTTCAACAACCTACGCTCATTTTGCAATGGAATAGATAAACGAGTTATAGAACTCGATATTGAAAAATGCTTTGACAGGATAAACCATACCGCCATCATGGATAAACTTATCGCTCCTAAGAGTATAAGACAGGGAGTATTCCGCTGTCTCAAAGCCGGAGTTAATCCAGAGTTTCCTGAACAAGGAACACCTCAAGGCGGGGTGGTAAGTCCACTTTTAGCTAACATCGCCTTAAATGGGATTGAAAGTATTCACAGATATCACCAGATGTCAGGCTACAGAATCACAGACAAGACCCCAAAGGAAAGGATTATTGAGCCATCAATTCGCTACGCCGATGATATGGTAATAATACTCAGACCACAAGACGATGCAACTGATATACTTGACAAAATCAGTCAGTTCTTAGCAGAGCGGGGAATGAAAGTCAGTGAGAAAAAGACAAAGTTAACCGCCGCGACAGAGGGGTTTGATTTCCTCGGCTGGAATTTTAAAGTCCAGAAAAACGGGAAGTTTAGATGCGTCCCATCAGCGGACAATTTCAAAGCTTTCCGCAAGAAAGTAAAACACATCGTCAACAACTCGAATTATGGTTCTACCACAAAGGCTGAGAAATTAGCCCCTGTAGTTAGAGGTTGGAGGAATTACCACCGCTTCTGCAAGATGGACGGGTCAAGAAACTCGTTATTCCACATCGAAACTAGAGCATTTAGGGTATTCAACAAGGAAACAAAGCAGAATCGCTACACTAGTAAGCAATTACTAGATAAGGCGTTCCCAGCAGTCCCTTACTCCGAAAATAAACATATCAATGTCAAAGGTGAAAAATCACCCTACGACGGAGATATAACCTACTGGAGCGAACGCAACAGTAAGTTATATGACGGTAACACCTCTAAAGCCCTCAAACGGCAAAACCATAAATGTGGTAATTGTGGGTTAAAAATGCTCAGTGATGAGAAGGTACACTTACATCATATAGATGGAAACCATAAGAATGGTAAACCTAAAAACCTTCTAGCAATTCATGAAAGCTGCCACGATTATATTCACATGAGCAAAAGCGAAAGCTAAGAACATCGGAAGCTGGATGCCGTGAAAGTGGCACGTCCAGATTTAACAGAGAGGGGCGCGGGATAATACCCGCCCTCGACTCTACCTAAATTAATTTCTTTGTCGGATGGTTCATTTATTGAAAATCCTAAATTTGCAACTAACAAAAAAGTCCGTCGTCAATTAAGAATCAGACAGCGCCGGGTTAACCGTAAAGTCAAGGGTTCTAATAATCGTAAAAAAGCCGGGAAAAGAGTCGCCAAACTACATAAAAAGATTGCAGATAAACGGAATGATCATCAATGGAAAGCAGCCAATAAAGTTGTTAACACCGCTGAGGCAATTGTCCAAGAGGATCTAAATGTTAAGGCGATGAAGTCCCGCTGCAAACCTAAACGGCAGAAAGGGCGATTTATGCCTAATGGTCAATCTGCAAAACGTGGGTTAAATCGCTCTATTTCTGATGCCAGTTGGGGTGACTTATTTTCTAAAATCGCTTGGCTGGCATTGAAGTCTGGTAAGCCAGTATTATCCGTTAATCCTAAATTTACTTCTCAAGAATGTTCGGCTTGTCATCATATTAGTAAAGCTAACAGAGATGGCGAAAAGTTCATTTGTGAAAACTGCGGTCATATTGACCATGCTGATACTCAAGCCTCCCGGACAATTTTACGAAGAGCTAATTTAAAATTTGTCAGCAAAGACATTAAAAACCTACCTGCGGACTGCGGGAAAGTTACGCTTGTCAGAGATGATTCTGCCAGTAATGGCAAACAGGATCAGGGCAAGAACCGTACATCTAAGGTAATACCTGAAAAGCGGATATTATTCGAGCAGTTGTCTTGACAATTATTCGATTAAGAATCCCCGCGTCTTTAGACCGGGGAGTGTCAAACTCATCGTTGTTGTGATAGTTTCTTTCTTTAAATATTATCCAGGAATAGGACATGAATGGTTAAATAATTATGGTGCAGTGGGATTTTCTTCATTATCTTTTAGATCCTATTTTGGGTTAGTTGTGGTTAGAAAAACTCTGGAGAATAAATCATGCAAAAAAGAGTCAAAGTTAAACCAAACTCCAAACAGCAAAAGATTGAAGAATCAGCAGATGGTAGTTTAACTGTACATTTAAAATCACCACCTGTAGATGGTAAAGCTAATGAAGAGTTAATTAAACTATTAGCTAAAAATTTTGATGTTTCTAAATCCTCGATCACAATTAAATCTGGGACAACATCTCGACAAAAGTTAATTGAAATTGATGGGATTTAGAATGAAATAGCCCAGGGGGACTAAGTAGGTGAATACAATAAAACCAAAGTGTGTAAAGAAAAGTAAAATCGCCCAAAGCTTCTTCACTCTTGCCTTCCCATACCGACAATTTTCAATGCTAACCTACTTAGGGCTTGCTAAATAAAGCTAAAACCATTTATTAATAAGGGTTTCCTGGATTTTTATCACAAAAAAGTGCAAGGTTTTCGCTGATGGTGTCTCAAAATAGGTGCATTTTTCTTTGTCGGATTTGGAAAATTGAGGATATCCAGATAGTTGAAACTGTTAGAAAGTTCCCAGTTAAGAGTTCCCTGCCCTCACAGACAACTTTTTCAGCAAACCCTACTTAGATAATAGTTTTTATAATCACCAATCACCAACAAAATTGCCCAAAAAATTAAACACGCCATTTGGCACAATTGCTAGGTATGATATTTTATCTACAAACATTTACCCAGCAAAACCTGACTATGACTCAAAACTACCGCATTACCTTACTTCCTGGCGATGGCATTGGTCCTGAAATTATGTCCGTAGCGGTGGACGTGCTAAAAGTCGTAGGGAACCGATTTGATCTTAGCTTTGAATTTTCTACAGCCTTAATTGGTGGCGCTGCTATTGACGCAACCGGCGAACCTCTACCTGCTGTCACCTTAGATATGTGCCGCAATAGTGATTCCGTCCTCCTGGCTGCTATTGGTGGTTATAAATGGGATTCTCTGCCCTCGAATTTACGCCCAGAAGCAGGTTTATTAGGATTGCGGGCTGGGTTAGAACTATTTGCTAATTTACGGCCTGCAAAAATTCTTCCCCAATTAATTGACGCTTCTACCTTGAAACGGGAAGTTGTGGAAGGTGTAGATATTATGGTGGTGCGGGAACTCACCGGCGGGATTTATTTTGGTAAACCCAAAGGCATTTTTGCTACCGAAACTGGAGAAAAACGCGGTGTAAATACGATGGTTTACACAGAATCGGAAATTGAACGGATTGGGCGCGTAGCCTTTGAAACAGCGCAAAAACGGGGTGGGAAACTCTGTTCTGTGGATAAAGCCAATGTGTTAGAAGTATCTCAATTGTGGCGCGATCGCATCACTCAACTTTCCTTAGAGTATACTGATGTGGAATTATCTCATTTATATGTGGATAACGCTGCCATGCAATTAGTTCGCGCCCCCAAACAATTTGATACAATTGTCACAGGCAACCTATTTGGTGACATTCTCTCCGATGCGGCGGCGATGTTAACTGGTAGTATAGGAATGTTACCTTCTGCCAGTTTGGGTGCTGATGGTCCTGGTGTCTATGAACCAGTTCACGGTTCAGCCCCAGATATTGCCGGACTTGATAAAGCCAACCCTCTAGCACAGGTTTTAAGTGCCGCCATGATGTTGCGTTATGCTTTCAACCAACCAGAAGCAGCAGACTTAATTGAAAATAGTGTGTTACAAGTTTTACAACAAGGTTATCGCACAGGAGATATTATGTCCCCAGGAATGAAACTAGTCGGTTGTCAAGCTATGGGTGAAGCACTCATGGAAATTCTCGAATTAAAATCACGTTAAAGGATAAATCTGGAAATTTCAGCATCTATTGTGAAAATTTTCAGATAAACTAAGAGCAAATCTATAACTTACATAAAAGCAAATAGTGTACGCTTTACAACAAGAACAAGCAAACTTTACCTCACCAAAAAAGCACCCGTCTTTGATTGATCCTACTGTAATTAGAGCCGCTAGTCATATTTACTATACCTACTGTGAAGTCCATCCAGAAATAGTAGGAAAAGCTACAGGGGTAGCAATTAGTCGGGTAACTCATCGGGGTAAGGTGATTTTTACTCATTACCCAGTGCTGTTACCACAGGAATGCTTTGTCCCCTTAAATCAAATTGAGTCCTATATGTATTAGTCAACTAGCAACTGACAAATAACAATATGGACATTTTGATTTATATTCCAGCAAGTATCATTGTTTTTGTCTTGGGGACATCTCTCGGTAGTTTTATTAATGTTGTAGTTTATCGGCTACCGACTGGGTTATCAGTGCTGTGGCCACCTTCTCGCTGTCCCAAGTGCTTAAATAGGTTAAAAGCCTATGATAATATCCCAGTTTTTGGTTGGTTGTGGTTAAAAGGGCGGTGTCGTTATTGCCAAACTCAGATTTCTCGCCGTTATCCATTAATAGAGGCGTTAACAGGGATAATATTTTTAATAGTATTTTGGGTTTTTCAATTTTCAATTTTTACCCTGGGATATTGGGCTTTTTGTAGTTGGTTATTGGCTCTATCTCTTATAGATTTAGATACAATGACCCTACCCAACCCGTTGACTAAATCGGGTTTAATTTTAGGAATAGTCTTTCAAATATCTGTTGGTTGGCTATCAGAACCGACTGCGGTGGGCTTATCAAAACGCTTAATAACCGGAATAGCCGGTGCCGTTCTGGGTTTATGGTTGTTTGATGCGATCGCCCTTTTAGGTTCTATGGCTTTTGGCAAAACGGTCATGGGTGCAGGTGACGCTAAATTAGCTGCTATGATGGGAGCATGGTTAGGATGGCGTTATTTACTCATAGCGGGGTTTATTTCCTGCATTTTGGGAGTATTCATCGGTGGGGGCGCAATTATCCTCTCCCGTCACCAAATGGGACAAAAAATGCCTTTTGGACCCTTCCTCGCGTTAGGTGCGGTAATCACTGTTTTTTGTGGTGAAACTATTTTGTCCAACTATCTGAGATTATTTTTGCCTGGATATTAAGATCATTTTTTAAATCTTTTTTTCATGCTTATGGTTTTATCAACCCAAGCCTGTATCCATACTGACTGTAGCTGCTATTACCCCATTGAGATTTGAGATGTTGGTAATATGTCTAAACTATGATTTTTATGATTTTTACGATTAACTAATCATCCAAATCAAAACAGTCACACAAATCATAGTTAAGACATTTAATCAGCCAAATCATAGTTCTGATTTTGACCTAATACCTAATTACATAAAATAAAAATGGCAAACAACGAAGAATCACGCGGTTTAAAGTCTCTATTTGATTGGTTCGCAAATCGGCGTAAATCGGGAAGCACCAATTCAGAACGCCAAGAACGGGAAATTGCCGATGGTTTATGGCATAAATGCCCTAAGTGTGGTGTTCTGAGCTATGCAAAAGATTTAAGAGCTAATCAAATGGTTTGCGTTGATTGTGGTCATCATAATCGAGTTGATAGTGATGAACGGATTCGCCAATTAATTGATGCTAATACTTGGAAACCATTAGATGAGCATTTACATCCTACTGATCCCTTACAATTCCGCGATCGCAAACCCTATAGCGATCGCTTACGAGAAACACAAGAAAAACTAGGACTTGTAGATGCTGTCAAAACTGGACTAGGTCAAATTAACACCTTACCCATAGCATTAGGAGTCATGGACTTCCGGTTCATGGGTGGAAGCATGGGTTCTGTCGTCGGTGAAAAACTCACCCGCATGATTGAACAAGCCACCCAACGCCGTTATCCTGTAGTCATCATTTGCACATCAGGCGGTGCGAGAATGCAGGAAGGAATGCTGTCTTTAATGCAAATGGCAAAAATATCCGCCGCCCTCCAACGTCACCGAGACTCTAAACTATTATATATTCCCATTTTAACCAACCCCACTACCGGAGGTGTTACCGCCAGTTTCGCCATGTTGGGTGATCTCATCATCGCCGAACCCAAAGCAACAATTGGTTTTGCCGGCAGACGGGTAATTGAACAAACCCTCAGAGAAAAACTACCAGAAGATTTCCAAACCGCCGAAGACTTACTTAAACACGGATTTGTTGATGATATCGTCCCCCGGACACAATTAAAAACTACCTTGGCACAACTAATTGCCCTCCATCAACCACTCCCCACAACAACACCAAACATGGTTTTGTGGGAAACAATGAAATTGAGTTCCGCTACTGTTGAGTAGGGGAGTAGGGGAGTAGGGGGAGTAGGGGAGTAGGGGGGAGTAGGGGGAGTAGGGGGAGTAGGGGGAGTAGGGGAGTAGGGGGGGTAGGGGAGTAGGGGAGTAGGGGGAGTAGGGGGAGTAGGGGGGGGTAGGGGAGTAGGGGAGTAGGGGGAGTAGGGGAGAAATTTCATTCTTCATTCTTCATTCTTCATTCTTCATTCTTCATTCTTCATTCTTCATTCTTCATTCTTCATTCTTCATTCTTCATTTTCCCGGTTCTTGGACGAAAATCAGGGGAAGTAGCCCTAATAGTCGGCACAGGCTAGAAAGGGCAAATAAACCTAATAAACCGCCAAAATTAGGACTTTGGGCAATAAAACCGCCGATTGTTGTACCTAAAGCTCCACTTACCCCCCCTACAGCCGCAACAATGGCAAAATAGATAGATTTATTCCTCACAGGAGCAATTCCCAGATACATATTAGTGCTACATAAATCAACACCTGCCCAAGTGATGCCAGTGAAAATATGTAAAAGCGGCAACCATAGCCAAAAGTCAAGTTGATGATTACCAATTCCTAACCATAATAATGGTGTAATTGCGACTAAAAAGCCAACACAGATGAGAATGGGACGATTACCAATTCTATCAGCTAATTTCCCCCATAAAATCAACACTAACAGATTTGCCCCAGTCTGAAGACTGCTATAAATAGTTACTAAAGTCACATCTAAATCTAAAGTATCTAATAAATAGAAGTTGAAAAAAGGTGCGCTCAAATGCACAGCCAACATCCAAATACTGAAATAAAGTAGAAATAGTAAGAATTTAGAGTTCTCCCCAATAATACTAGTCCAATTAGTTTTTTCTTGGCAAATATCTTCAGGAGGATTTTCACAACCATTTAAACTATACTGATTTTGTAATTGCGGATTGACATCTACTTGGAAATACTGGCAAAACAAACTAATAATCCCGCAAATAGTCCCTAAAGATAGAACTAATCCATAACCTTGGATAGTTCCACCATACCAATGTGATATTACTAATCCCGCTAAAGGAATACATATTAAATTCGTCAGATGACAAGCACTATTCCGAATCCCAAAATATCTCCCTCGTAACCTGCGGGGAACAATAATTGCTAACCAACTTAGCCAAGATGCACTTCCTAATCCTCCTAAAAGATGACTAAAGAGAACAATTGACAGTGTTAATACTACCAATTGTTGGGAATTTAGGACACTGGAATTATTAGCAAAAATACCAATTACCAGAATTAGCCATAACAAACGAGAAGTTCCAAAGGTTAATAGAGAATACTTGAATCTACTGGTAGTCTGTTCGGAAATGTAAGCACCCACAGGTTGAACAAAATTTACCAGCATGGGAATTGAGGATAGCATTCCAAATATCACTGGAGTAGCATCCAACTCGACTAACAAATTACTGACTAAAATTCCCCCCGTACTCAAAGAAAAAATAGATGCAAAAATAGCATCTGCCGCAGAAGCTTGTAAACTGGTACGAATATCGTTTTTAGTAAATTGCTTAGGAAACTGTTTAATTAGTGAAGAGTCAAGATTGGAAGTCTGAATATCCAGTGGTTCAACTATGTCAACTGGAAGAGAATTCATATTATCATGTCAATTGATGACAAATTAGAGAGTGGATATAATTACTGATAAATTGCTATCTTTTGCTTTTGTATTTTTCAACAAAAAGTTTGTTGTTTCAATATCAGTTTGCAGACTCACAGTTTATAAAACACCTCAGAAAATGTCATCAGTATTGCATAATTAGGAGATTAGTCGAGTTTTTGCAATTAATAATTGAGGAAAAGATCCAATTCTCCCTTATTTCTCCCCATGAAAATTATTGTTTATATTTATACTGATCCACTCCTAGATACTGTTCCCAGCCCAGATGATTGGGGTTGGGAAGTAGATAAAATTTATGAAGATTTAGGAAAACGCACCCAATTACAACAATTATTAATTGATTGTCAAACCGAAACTGTAAATTATCTACTGCTGCGCCGATTAGAAGAATTAGGTGATAGTTTATCCCAAGTGAGCGATCGCCTCAATCAAATAGAAACAATGGGAGTCATAGTCATTACGACACAACAACCCTATGCCTCCAAATCTAGTCAAATCCCCACCGAAATACTACAATTATTACCAGAAATTCAATATCAACAACGTAGCCGCCGAATTCGTCAGGGACACGCTCGTAATCGCCTAGAAACCTCACCACCACCGGGAAAATCCCCCTATGGCTACCGGAGAGGACAAGGTAAATATATTATTGATCGCACTACCTCACCCGTTGTTAAAGACTTTTTTGAATATTTTTTACTCTATGGTTCTGTCCGTGCTACCGTCCGTTATATAAGTAAAAAATACAGTAAAAATATTTCTGTCACTACAGCCAGACGGTGGTTAACTAATCCAGTTTATCGCGGTGATACAGCCTATCAAAACAGGGAAATTATCTCTAATACTCATGCAGCAATTATATCCAGAGAAGAAGCAGCGCAAATTGATAGACTATTACGACGCAACAGCCGCTTACCATCGCGGACAGCTAGTGCGCCCCGTTCTTTAGCTGGTTTAGTCATTTGTCATCAATGTCAATTACAGATGATTGTCACCAGTGTTACTCAGCGTCATCAGGATCAAGAGTATTTATATTTACGTGCAACCGACTGTCCTCAACAGCCTAAATGTCGTGCTATCCCTTACCAAGTAGTTTTAGAAAAAACCATTGATCATGTTTGTCGAGATTTACCTTTAGCTGTCGCCGGGATAAATTTTCCCCAATTAGATGCAATTAAAAATAGTTTAGGCAATGATATATCTCGTCAGCAACAAATCCTCCAGCAATTACCCACTTTCATAGAAACGGGGATTTTAGATATAGAAACTGCAAAATTAAGAGCTTACAAACTTCGCACAGAAATTTCCGAACTTCAAGCCAAGTTAGCAATTCTTCCTCCTGTGAATTTGCGTTCCGTAGCTGAAGCTGTTTCCATTCCCCAATTTTGGCTAGATTTATCAGAGGTAGAACGAAGATTTTACTTCCGTGAATTTATCCAACAAATTCAAATTATCCGCCAAAATAGAGAATGGGATGTACAAATAATTTTTATTTTCTAAACCACCAGATCCCCGACTTCTCAAAGAAGTCGGGGATCTGAATCATTGATTATTCATCTTGATTTTTGGGGGACTGTTTGCCTTTTTTACCTGCATTTTTGACATTCATCACTTTTCCTAGTAAATCAAACCAAAAAGGCGCACCCATCGCAATAGCAATACCACTGACAAACCAACCAGCAATCATACTTAAAACACTGAAAACAGGCAACCCATTAACTCTATATTTTGTGCTGTTGATTTGCTGTTGTACGTTAGCACTTGTCCAACCAATTGGTAATTCAACTTCCTTTAAAATCTCGTTAGGATCTATTTTATTGATATCTGAAGGATTAGAGTCTTGTGGTGCTACTTTTACAGCCTGGTTAATAATTATTTCCCGCAATAAAGAATCCTTAGATAAACGGTTAATGATATGAAAAGTATCGGCATTGGTTGTGATAGCTAAGGTTATGCCAATGATAATTGCCACTCCTTTAGCATTACGTTTATAAACACCACCGGCTCTTTCCATTGAGCTATCAAAACTATTTTCAATTTCTCTTCGCAAAAGAGTAATACCTTCCTCCGTGCTTTTAGCTCTCATCTGGGCGCGTTTTGCCATAGTTTCAATGTTATCAACTACAGAACTTGGCAAAATATCAATCAATTCTTTAACTTTTTTATATGTTTCACTATCTTTATCTTGGATAGCTGCTATGACTTCACCATGAATATCACTACCTTTCTTGATAGATTTGATAATTTCATTAATATTAGGTTTTAAGCCTCCTATCACTATGGCTTTTTCTGCACTTTCAAAAATATCTTGTTTTAAGAATTTTAGTTCCCGCAAAGGCTTATCTAAAATATATTCATGATCAGCTATACTCGCTACAAAACTTTCTATATATTTAGCTAGGCTATCTCCCATCCTATTTATCACCATGTAGATATCATATTTTTCCTTTTTGAATTCATCAATAATCAGGTTATACTCTAACTCCAACCGTCTATAATCTGCGGCAATATTGGTGGCAAATTCACTAGATAGCTCCTGGTTATTAATGTAAACTTGTAACTGAATCAAAATTTGTCTAACATCATCTAACCGTTCAGCTTTGAATTGCTCCAACCTAATTTCAGTTAATTTTTGTACCAATATTGGCAGTTGGAGTGTATCCATAAAAGTATTAGCAAAATTTTCACCACCAATATAGGAAGGCGCACTACGTTTTTGATCACCAAACACAGTTTCTTTTTTAAATCTAGAACTAGACTTTCTAAACAGACTAAAGAATGAGCCAATTGCCCAAGTCGCTTTCCGAGGTAAAGTTGCCAATAAACCTTTCGCCTCTTGATTAATACTTTGAATTAAAGGATTACCATAAATTTTATTGACAAGTTGAATTATTTCGGGATTTTCTGAAGTTTGAGCATCACCAGCTAAAAGAATTTCAATTGATCTTCTCAAGTGTTCAGCCCGCCATTGCAGTACGGTTGTCAATAGTTCTTGAATTTCCGAAGCCAGTAAACTTAAAATTAAGTAAATAAAAATTAAACCCAGTGCCACATCTAAAATAAAAGGTAAGTTCATTGACATTCTCCTTCGGGGTAGTTGACTAAATGCTAATGGTAGTATTTATATCATTTAATCGTAAAGATGCTTGTAAACTTCCTTAAAAAATCAATAAGAAAATCTTCGCCAAAAAATTATCTCTATTCATGAGAAACTGAGCTAATTTGGGATTTAGCCATTGTCTTTGAATATAGATTGTTCCTAGATGGCAACATTGGAGATTCGCTTTGATCTCTATGTGATTAAACCTAGCAGTTATAAGATTCGCATAGAATATGCAAGAAGGAAGCTTTGTTTGGACTCATCTAGAAAAACAGCATCGTGTGATTGAAAAAAAGATTGATTGGCTATGGCTAATCCTATTGTTATTAGCAGCGGTGATTTTGTTTAGTATCAATCTTGGAGGTTTGCCCTTACAAGATGGCGATGAGGCAACCGTAGCCAGGGTAGCGCGGGAAATTTGGCAAGCCCCAGTAGATTCAATGCGCTGGCTTTACCCCACTTTGGGAGGTGAACCATATCATCACACGCCGCCACTTATGCACTGGTTAATTGCTGGGGCTTATTCTCTGGGTGGTGTCAATGAATGGACAACGCGCCTACCTGGTGCAATTTTGACAGCAACTTCTGTGCCTTGCTTATATTGTCTAGGAAGGGAGATATTTCGTCAACGTTGGGCAGCTATTTATAGTTCCTTGATTTATTTAACAATGCTGCCTGTGGTACGTTATGGCAGGTTGGCAATGTTAGATGGGGCAGTTGCCTGTTTTTTAATTGTGATGATGTGGTTTGTCTTGCGATCGCGGCGGGATTTACGTTACTGCTTAGGTGTAGGCATTAGTTTTGGGTTAATCTGTCTAACTCAAGGCATGATGGGTATTTATTTAGGTGCAATTGTTTTAGTCTTTCTTTTTTGGGATACACCCAGACTACTGACAAGTTATTATTTCTGGATAGGTATTTTTATCGGTTGTCTACCTGTATGCTGCTGGTATGGGTTTCAATTATGGCACTATGGATATCCCTTCAGTATTGACATCAATACATCTTTAACCCATATTCAAACCATTAATAATGGCACATCCCAAGCACCTTGGTATTATCTTTTAGAAATCGCTAAATGGACATGGCCTTGGTTGATATTTCTCCCCCAAACTATCCGCATTACCTGGGAAAATAATAACTTAAGTTGGGCGAAATTAATTATTATCTGGTGTGGTGTTTATCTATTAATTATTTCCCTCATTAGCTTTAAACTCCCCTGGTATATATTCCCCATTTACCCTAGTTTGGCTTTAGCTTTTGGGTTTCAATTAGCCCAGATGGAAAATGTCCCCTTATTCTCAGGCTATCCCCGCTCTTGGGTAACGAGTTTAGCGATATTGGCGGTAGTGGCTTCTGCAAGCAGTATTTATTTTGGGGGAAGAACATTAGACAAAGCCGAGTTACAGATTATTTTTGCCGCAGTAGCTTTAACTATGACTTTATCCGCAATCTTAGCAGAACGCGGTGATAGACAATTTCTGAAAATTTTAATTTGGGGAAGTTATATTTCTCTATTATTATTAATGAAATCTAATTACTGGGTTTGGGAATTAAATACAGCCTATCCCGTTAAACCCGTAGCGGCAATGATCACGAAAATTAATCCAGCAGTTAAGGAAATCTATACATCTTTTCCCTATCATCGTCCTTCCTTGGATTTTTATAGCGATCGCACCATTATTCCCGCTTCTATCGGTGAACTACAATATTACTGGCAATATGATAGCCAACCTTATTTTCTCATTAACACATCTACCTTAGAAAACCTCCAATTTAAATCCATCAAAGTCATAGACCAAGTAAAAGACTGGCAATTAATTACAAAAGAAAATAACTCATTATAAACCCGTTATCGTAGGTGCAACAGCCCGTGGTTGCCCAGAACCGTATTGGCAACCCCCCGTATTTCCTTACCAAAAAACATAGAAACAACACCCGTATTTGCTCAAACCCGTATAAATATCAATACTATTGCCAGTTTTCCAAAATATGTCTGAAACCCAATAAAATCGTGACGATAAGTAGTGAGACAGAATTAATTACACAATGTCATTGTGTAAGCGTTGCGTGGCGTTAGCCATATGGAACTAAGTGAAATGAAGCAATTCCAAGGGTTGTGATTGCTTCCCTTCGCTCGCAATGACTGTAAATATTTTTGTCCAATTACTTATCAATAGGGTTTCAGGGCTTTGGCAATAGTATTGAATTTGGGCGTTGGTGAATAAAGGTATGATTTTTTCTCACGCAGAGGCGCAGAGGACGCAGAGAGTAAGAGTTTGAGAAATAGAATATTTGAGTTTCATACCTCAATTCAGCAACGCCTGAATTTGAAATCTATTTTTCACCCCTATTCATTTTTTCAATTTGGGGAATTTCTTGACCATTACGACTCATATTGTCTTGAGTCATAGTCACAATCCCGAAAAAAATTGCACTTCCCACAACTAAAGACAGTAAAGGATGCTTAATGACAATAAAATCTCTGATAATCCTTGCCAAAGGTCGGCTTTGACGACGGAGAGCCGACGAAATCATTATTTGTCTCCAAATAAATGGATCACGCACATAGTGGCCACTTTGGCAAACAACTAATTTTTCTTGACAATAAGGACAGGTAAACAAACCAATATAAGACTTTATTGGCTTTGTTCTGTTATTTTTTTGGCAAATTGGGCAAGTAACATAGTGATTATGAAAAGTATTTGTACTCATCTACCTCGTCCACCTAGTCCCTCGATTCTATTTATAACAATATCTGTATTGAATTTTACTGTAGACCTAGTAATCGTGCCATAATCACTGATAGTGATTGGCAAAATACTATTATGGAGTTTAAGAATGCAATTGCTCCAAAGACGTACTCCCCTCAATATTAACCCAAGTTGTTAGCACCACAAAGTAGAATTATTTTTTCTAAATATTTTGTGATTTTTGTTAGTTAATTATTGAGCAGGCAGTTTCTCTGATAATGAACCACAATAAGAAATAATAGACAAAAAACGGATTTTTCCAACATTATACCCCGTTTATCAATATCTAAGAATCCTCAATGATTAAAACCCTACTTTCCCCCATATTCCATGCGGTTCACTCAGTTAATTAATCGTTTTCAAGCCTCTCCCGAAACAGTAGTGCTGTTTTTAGCCGTGCTAATTGGCAGTAGCACAGGTATGGGTATAGTCACCTTTCACTATTTAATCCAGCTAATTAACAACTTCATGTTGGAAAATCTGATGGGACAGATTGGAATTTGGGGTGCTTGGACCTTAGCGGCTGTTCCTATTCTCGGTGGTATCATTGTTGGCCTCATGCGTTGGCGAACTCAAGATTTTGGTCCAGGACTTTCATCTCTGATAGCTGTTTCTCAGGGAAAAGAAGCGAAAAAACCCCTGCGACCGGTGACAAAAATGATCGCGGCGGCAGTTTCTCTTGGTAGTGGTGCATCTTTAGGTCCAGAAGGTCCAAGTGTAGAAATTGGGACTAATTTTGGGGTGTTGTTATCAGATGTATTACAAGTATCTCAGGAGCGTCAGCGGTTACTATTGGGGGCTGGTGCTGCGGCTGGGTTAGCGGCTGGTTTTAATGCCCCCATTGCGGGAGTATTTTTTGCCTTAGAAGTAGTCATGGGCAGTACATATTTTGCTACTTCTGCCGTAAGTGTGGTGTTACTTGCCGCCGTAGTAGCTGCTTTAATTGCTCAAATTGGTTTAGGTTCACAACCAGCTTTTGCTTTACCCGCTTATCAAGTTCGCAGTTACCTAGAATTACCGCTTTATCTGGGTTTAGGTTTGGGTGCAAGTTTAATTTCTCTTACTTATACTGAATCCATTCGTTTAGCTAAAGCTATCTTTGCTGGCAATTTCTCAGGGTTAACGTTATTAGGTAAAATTCCTCAGTCCATTCAGCCAATTTTTGGTGGTGTAATTCTTGGTTTAGTCGGTTGGCAATACCCACAAATTTTAGGTATCGGCTATGGAACTGTAGAAGCGATACTACAGGATGAAGATTTTTCCCTCAATTTATTACTCATTTTACTAGTATTAAAACTGCTAATGACAGCGGTAAGTTCAGGTAGTGGTTTTGTGGGCGGATTATTTGCCCCAGCTATGTTTTTAGGTGCTTCCTTTGGGTCTGCCTACGCTAAATTTTTGGCTTTGATCATCCCAGGAATTGGAGAATATATGGCTGCGCCTCCAGCTTATGCAATGGTAGGTATGGCGGCGGTTTTAGCAGGTAGCGTGAGAGCGCCATTAACAGCAATTTTAATGTTATTTGAATTAACCCGTGATTACCGCATTGTTTTACCTTTAATGGCAGCAGTGGGCTTAAGTGTTTGGTTGGTGGAACTAATCAAACCAACTGTAGATGCTAATGCTAATCTGCAACAGATTGGTTTACCTGAATTGAAAGATGAAAAGGTAGAACTTTGGCAGCAAATGTTAGTAGCAGATGCTATGTACACCTGTCCCAAAAAATTATCAGCAACTTTAGGCGTATTAGAGACTGCGGTAGTAATGACGCGGGAACGAATCCGCAGTGCTTTAATCATTGATGATGATACGGGTAAACTAGTGGGAATTCTTTCCCTAGAAGATATTAAACGAACTTTTTTTATCTGCCAAAATCTTCCTAATTCATTGCCAGAAATTCAGGAATATTTATCTAGTCAAAAACTGATAGATATTTGTACTACAGATATTCTCTATGCTTGGGATGATGAACCTGTATCTGAAGCTTTAGACCGGATGGCATTACGTGGTTTACATCAATTACCAGTGGTAGCTAAAGACAATCCCGATTTTATTCTGGGGTTGCTAGAAAGGGAACAAATTGAATTGACTTGTAATTTAACGGCAATCACTAAGATACTGCACCAATATTCACCAGTGATTCCCACTGCCGAATATATAGAGGAAATTGGTAATTGGTAATTGGTCAATATCCTGGTGGCAACCTCTCGTGATTGCTTTGATTTCCATAGGCGTTGCTGATTAAGGGTATGAATTTTAGTCTCACGCAAAGGCGCAATCACGCTTCGTGATCTCGAAGAGTAGACGCACTGAGGTTTGAGTTTTAAAGGTTCAATTTGGGAATTTCATACCTCAACATGGCTACGCCACGCAGGCTATCAGCAACGCTAAATTAACTAGATTATCAATCAAGCGATCGCTCTCCATTGATAAAATCTCTTCACAATGCAGCATATTCTAGTCTAAAGCCACCTTAAATAAAATAGCCGTAGCCGCACAGGCACAAGCCAATTTCGCTCAAAGTTATGTTAAAACACCTCAAAATTGTGTAATTTTTGACATTTATAGCCGTGCGGGTGAAGTAGTATCCGGTAACGGCATTGTCGAACTTGGACAAATAAATCAGATGGATGCAGTAGTGGAAGCACCACAAATAAACTCCAATCAGCCGACCCAGCAGATATGTTTTAAATTCCTCAAAATTCCTCTCTGTTGTCTCTGCGGCTCTGCGTGCAAAAAAATCCTTAAAACCTCAACTATGAAAACTACTAACTCTACTAAACCTGTAATTTCCATCTGCAATCTTGATCATTACTTCGGATCTGGACAACTACGAAAACAAGTTTTATTTAATATTAGCTTAACTATAAATGCAGGGGAAATTGTAATCATGACAGGTCCTTCTGGTTCTGGTAAAACCACATTATTAACCTTGGCTGGTGGGTTACGTTCTGCCCAGTTTGGGAGTTTGCAGGTATTAGGTAATGAACTATGTCAAGCCAATGCTAAACAATTAACCCAAGCCCGCAGAAATAACGGTTATATTTTTCAAGCCCATAACTTACACGGTAGCTTAACAGCAATCCAAAACGTCAGGATGGGTTTAGAAGTACAGCCGAGAATGTCAGCAAAAAAAATGTTAATGCAGTCACAGCAAATGTTAGAAGAAGTAGGATTAGGAAATCGTCTCAATTACTATCCAGATAGTTTATCAGGGGGACAAAAACAACGGGTAGCGATCGCTCGCGCCTTAGTCAGTCAACCAAAAATAGTCCTAGCAGATGAACCCACCGCCGCACTAGATAAACAATCAGGACGGGATGTAGTAGAACTAATGCAGAAATTAGCTAAAGAGCATGGCTGTACAATTTTACTCGTCACCCACGATAACCGCATTTTAGATATTGCTGACCGCATTGTTTATATGGAAGACGGTCATCTTGTCCGAGAAAAAAGTGATTCTTTGCAAGATGTAGTGAGTTGAAATACCTGGCGACAAAAGCATCGCCAGGATGATTTTAATGACTGGCTTGTTGAATTAAAATATCTAACTCCTGCTGCATTTTGCTTTTGACTAACTCATAGCATTCGTCCACATAAGTGCGATCGCTTGCAGCTTCTTTTCCATAGCGTGCAAACACAATTGGCGGACAAACCCTAGTATAGATAGTTACAGGCAAAGGAATATTAGGCAGAGGTCCAAAAGCCAATCCCCAAGGTAATCCCAAATAAATGGGAAATACCAAAGGATCAACCCCAAGCAGCCAAGGCATCCCCATTTTATGAAATTGCTGCATGATTTCATACATATCAGCCAAGACAATCAGAGTATCATGTGAACCCCAGGAAATCGCCGGCACAATTGGTACATTCTCCCGCAACGCCAACTTAATAAACCCCCTCCGTTCGGCAAAATAAATTTTATCCCGCATCGCATGGGGGCGAAAGACATCCTCAGCACCACCCGGATAAACCAAGACACTAGCGCCAGCCCGCAAAGCCTTGTAAGCCATTTTGGGGTGCGCCCTCACTGCACCAGCTTTCATCGCCATTTCTGCCGCTGGTGGAAACACATCCCAAACCTTAGGGTGCATCAAACCATAAATCTGTCTTTCGACACTAAAGCGACGCAACCAATCATATAACATCATGGAAGTATCAGGAGAAGCCAGTCCACCATTATGAGAACCGACAACGAGAATTTTGCCATTTGGGATATTTTCCCAGCCACTGGTTTGGACTCGAAAATAACAGTTATATAACAAGCCCAAGATAGGCATCATAGATTCGATGAACCTTGGATCTCGTTGATCCAAAGACCACCCTGTGTTAGTCGTTTGAAGATGCTTTAGTTTGAACATCAGGAAATTTTATCAGGATTTATACGGATCAGACAATCCGCTGTTTTGCAGTTTCATCCAGCCTAACGCAATCTTCCAATTGTTTTCCCCACTCTGGAATGATAAAATGTTCAGTAGGAACACAATCTAATTGTTCCCGTCTAAATAAATAATCTGTCAGAATTACTGATTATTTGCTTAATAAATCTAAGACATTTATATATCAATAACACATAAAAAACCTCTTATTCCCCTATTGAAGAGGCTACCGTGTACACACTCCTTACCCAAAGCAAGTTTTCCATAACGACAATTTTTAACGCCAACCTACTTAACTTCTTCTTCCTGACACCTGACAACGATATAAACATTTAAGAGCATAGAAATAACATGAAAACTTTGAGCCTAGTTACAATTGCTTCCTTAGCACTCACAATGGGCTTATTACTGAATCAGTCCAGCTTTGCTAAAACCCCACAATTAGAAATTAACTCTAAGTTTGATCAAGACCCATTAGTATTAAACGGTACATCTGGAGGGAGTGTAAAAAGTAACTGTGGGAATATTAACACCGCTCCTAATCAAATAATTGAAGTTACAGAGCCATTGCCTTATTTACGATTGACGGTAGAAAGTCAAGGACAGCCAACACTATTGATTTCTGGACCAGGAGGACGCTTCTGTGTGCTTGCTGATAGTTATAGTGGTGGCAAAGCCGAATTCTCCGGTTACTGGCAGCCAGGCAAATACCTATTGTATATGGGTGATTTGTCACAAGACAGGTTCAACTACACCCTTACCATTTCCCAGCAAAAACAAGCGTTGCAGTAGCACATTTGCACGGCTTTTACGGCATCACTAAAACAACAACAATTTTAGCTTTGTTGATCCTATCCTATCTAGAAATTTAAATTACAAGAGTTTAAGGGATCGTATTTTTGGCAACAAATTGGACTCCTAACATGATATTGGTATTACAGTGACTCAATAAAATCTTTGAGGAGAAATATGTTTAAAAGACTAATTGGTGTTGTTGTTGCTACTATTTTGCTGACATTACAGATGGTTGTCGGTACTGCAACAGCTTTAGAACTGGATGAAACTATCCGTACAGTACCATTAAATGACAAAGGCGATACAGTTGTTCTCAGCTTAAAACAAGTCAAAGAAGGTAAACGACTATTCAATTACGCTTGCGCTCAATGCCATGCCGGTGGAGTTACCAAGACTAACCAAAATGTGGGACTTGAACCAGAAGCCTTAGCAGGGGCTTTACCTAAGCGCAATAATATTGAAGGTTTGGTGGACTATATGAAAAATCCCACTACCTATGATGGTGCAACAGAAATTTCGGAAATTCACCCCAGTTTGAAGAGTGCAAATATTTTCCGAGTTATGCGAAATCTGACTGAGAAGGACTTGAAAGCGATCGCCGGACACATTCTCTTAGAACCAAAAGTTGTTGGCACTAAATGGGGTGGCGGTAAAATTTATTACTAAACTATCCTGATTCAGTCATACAAATTGTCAGGGAACAGAAAATAGATTCCCTGACGGGATTTTAGATTTTAAATTTTAGATTTTGGATTGAAGATTCAAAATCCAAAAAGGTCTTAAGAGGATGTTTTAAAAGTGGTATCCCGTAATTTTCATCACATTGTTACCCCCCTTAGTGTCCCCTTATCAAGGGAGGAAACAAGAAAATCCAGTTCCCTCCCCTTTATAAGGGGAGGGTTAGGGAGGGGTAAAACATTTGATACAGCAACCATGACTTTTCAAACACCATCTAAGCCCGCGAATTTATTCGTGGCATAAATCTAAAATCTAAAATCTAAAATCTAAAATTGTGTGACGGATCAAAAACTAATTTCTAAGCTGTACAGGCATAGCCAAATAGGTCATTTTTAATCCACCCAAAGGCGTGAAAATTACCGGAGTTAAACTTTGATTCAAGTGCATTTGAATTTCTGAAGATGGTAGTTCCTTCAAACCTTCCATCAGATATTTGACATTAAAAGCAATGTCTATATCTTCGCCAGATATTTGTGCTGGCATTGATTCTGTACCACTACCAACATCTTGCGCTTCACAAGATAAAGTAATCTCTTGATTGGCATTATCAATGCTGACTTTGACAATATTATTTTTCTGATCTGCTAACACAGCAATTCGTTCCAAAGTGCTAATAAATTGCTTTCTTTCTAATGTGACTTGGCGTTCAAATTGCCGAGGAATTAATTGCCTATAAGCGGGATATTGCCCTTCTAAAGTGCGGCTGGTTAGGCGTTGATTTTGCCAAGCAAATACTACTTGACCTTGATCAAGATATACGGCTACAGTTTCTTCCGATGTGGAGTTATGTCCTAACATCCGTTGTAGTTCTCGCAATGCTCTTGCTGGTACTGTCACCTCTACCTGTTCGCTACCCTCTACAGGGCGCTCATTTGTAGTTTCCAAAACTGCTAATCGGTGTCCGTCGGTGGCAGCAAACTCTAAAGTGTCTTGTTTTAGGGTTAAATGTACGCCTGTGAGGACTTGCTTGGTTTCATCGGAACTGGTAGCAAACAAAGAACCTTTCAATCCTTCAATTAGTGCGGCTGTGGTGAGAGTAATGGCTTCAGCGTTTTCAATTACAGGTAGTTCGGGGAATTCTTCTGCGCCCATTGCTCGGACTTGATAACGTCCGCTTTTAGGTTTGAGAGTAACAATTATACCTTCTCCGGTATTATCTCCTGATTGATCATCCAGGGTGATTTCCCCTTCTGGTAGACGAGAGGTGATATCTACAAGCAGTTTGGCAGGGAGAGCAATTGTCCCCCCTTCTAAGACCTCGGCGCTAAAGCTGCTACGGATACCTAAACTGAGGTCAAAGGCTGTTAAACTAACTTGATTAGTTTTGGCATCTGCTTGTAATAAGATATTGGCAAGAACAGGATGAGTTGGTCTGGACGGGACTGCACGACTGACGAGAGAAAGGTTGCTACTAAGATCACTTTGAGAACAGATTAATTTCATCTTTAAATTAAATAATGGGGGAATTGGTAATTGTAATTGGTAATGGGTAATCAGGTGATTCAGCGATTTCCCCATTACTTTGTGATCTTAACTGCTTAAAGCCTTGATAAACCTTTGCAAACTCTTGAATACACTGGGTTTTCTGGCGGGTGTAGCGTCCGTAGTGTTTGCCGTTTGTCCTCCCATAAGAATCGCGTCTAATTCATCACCGGAGGGTTTGTTTGAGAGTTCAACAATTTTTTGATATTCGTCCTCTATTTCTTGCCATACTTCCCATTGTCCAGGGTAGCAACGGAAAAGGGCAGATTCATCATCTACAGGACGGATATAGTAACAAGATTCGATGGTACTAATGAAGCGACGACGAGTTTCTCTGGCTGTATAACCGATACCAACTACACTAGAATCTTCGAGTCGTGGTGTTAACATGATTACGGGGCGATCGCCGATTAGTTCACACAGCTTTTCTAATTGTGGCACTTCTACGGAGGTGGGGGCAATAAATAGGAAAATTTCATCCTCTGGCTGAATTTTTGCTTCTAGGGATGCAGCCCTACCAGTACCAATATCGGAAATTTGGAATTGTGTATCTGTCCAATCACGACGGGCTAAAGCAGCCGCACCAGCATCAGCAAAGAAGACTTTGAGACGGGATTCGTATTCAGTAAATTGGGGGAGAAATTGTTCTGCAACCGTCATGAATTTGAGTTCTGGAAATAATAACTCAACTTGAATCCGAGTTATACCATCAGCTAAAGCTGATTTTACCGCTTCACAAGATTGAGCGATCGCATCTTCTAAGGTTTTTGGTAGTTCAGCCATAGTTTATCAAGTCGCTGGGTTAATATCTAATTTTCTACTATATTGATTTAGGTGGTGTAAAAAATCATCCAATCACTAAAAATTCAATCTATTACTAATTTAGGCATTATTGTTGAGTGTTAACTGGCTAGAACTTCAGTTGAATAAAGTGCAAACTACATGAGTCAAGGTTTTTTACAAATTGCTTTAACGCTGTGCATTGTCGTATTTATTACGCCAATGCTAGGGAAATACATAGCCCGTGTTTTTTTGGGAGAGAGGACAATTCTTGATCCTGTGATCAAGCCCCTAGAGGCAATAATTTATATTTTAGGGGGTGTGGGTAAAAAAAATGATATGACGGGTTGGCAGTATATCCGCGCCTTACTATGCAGTAACTTAGTCATGGGTGCGGTAGTTTATGCTCTCCTCTATTATCAGAAATTTCTGCCCTGGAATCCCAATGGACTGGGGCGGATGAGATGGGATTTATTACTACATACCACAATTTCCTTCCTGACCAATACCGACCAACAACACTACGCCACAGAAAATACCTTTAGTTATTTTAGTCAAACATCAGCTTTAGGTTTTTTAATGTTTACCTCAGCAGCTAGTGGTTTAGTAGTGGGAATTGCCTTTATTCGTGGGTTAACAGGGAGAAAACTGGGGAATTTCTATGTAGATTTTACCCAGGCTATCACTAGGATCTTATTGCCTTTATCTGTTGTGGGGGCGATCGCTCTCATCATCTCCGGTGTACCTCAAACCCTAGCCAAAACCGCCTTAGTAGAAACCTTAGAAGGGAGAATCCAGTACATAGCCAGAGGTCCAGTAGCCTCCTGGGAAATGATCAAAATGTTAGGAGAAAATGGCGGCGGCTTTTTTGCAGCTAATTCTGCTCATCCTTTTGAAAATCCCAATGGTGCTTCTAACCTAATAGAAATCATCGCTATGTTGGCTATCCCCACCTCCCTAATTTACACCTACGGAGTATTTGCCAACAACCTCAAACAAACCTGGCTATTATTTTCAATGGTGTTTATCATCTTTGTCGTTCTCATTGGCGTTACAGCCACAGGAGAATTACAAGGAAATCCCCTCATTAACAATGCTTTGCGATTAGAATTACCCAACTTAGAAGGCAAAGAAGTCAGATTTGATTGGGCGCAAACCGCACTATGGGCGGTTACAACCACAGCCACCATGTGCGGTGCTGTTAACGGAATGCACGATTCCCTCATGCCCAGTGGCACATTTTCTACCTTATTCAACCTATTTTTACAAATAATTTGGGGAGGACAAGGCATAGGAACAGCTTATCTCTTTATTTATCTGATCCTCACCGTTTTTATCACAGGTTTAATGGTAGGGCGCACACCAGAAATTTTTGGACGCAAAATTGAAAAACGGGAAATTGTTCTGGCTAGTGTAGTCCTATTAATTCACCCGATGATGATTTTAATTCCTAGTTCCATAGCTATGGCTTATCCTATATCTTTGTCGGGAATTAGTAACCCAAGTTTTCATGGAATTTCCCAAGTAGTTTATGAATACGCCTCAGCCGCAGCCAATAACGGTTCTGGTTTAGAAGGATTAAATGACAGCACATTATGGTGGAACTTAAGTACAACTGTCAGTATTTTCGCAGGACGTTATATACCCATTATTGCCCTACTTCTCTTAGCTGATAGTATGTCTAAAAAACAAGCCAGTCCAGCAAGCCGGGGAACTTTAAAAACTGATTCTCTGCTATTTACGGGAATTACTGCTGGTGTCACCCTAATTTTAGGCATCCTCACATTTTTCCCTGTTCTAGCTTTAGGCCCAATTGCCGAAGGCTTTAAACTCGCTTCTGGGAGGTAATGAGGAAATACAAAGATAGGTCTAATATTTATCTTGCCCCTTGCCTCTTGCCTCTTGCCTCTGACCAATTACTTATATATGAACTCAGCAACTACCTCTCATTCTAAAGCTCCCCGTCCCCGTTATCGCCGTAAGAAACACAGAAAAACGCGGGTATCTCATAAAGGACTGTATTTCCGGGCAATAGGAGATGCCTTTATTAAACTGTATCCCCAATATGCCATCAAAAATCCAGTGATGTTTTTAGTATGGATAGGAACAATCATCACTTTCTCTGTCACCATTTACCCTGAATTATTTGGTCCAGTAAGTCAAAAAAATCCCCATCTGTTTAACGGACTATTAACGGGAATTTTATTATTCACCGTTCTATTTAGCAACTTTGCCGAAGCTGTAGCCGAGGGACGAGGTAAAGCCCAAGCCGATACTTTACGTTCAACCCAATCAGCCACCATTGCCAAAACTATCACCGTTGACGGCACAATCACAGAAGTTCCTGCCAACAGCTTAAAACAGGGAGACACTATATATGTAGTCTCAGGCGATGTCATCCCCGCAGATGGTGAAGTCATCATGGGTGTTGCCTCTGTAGATGAATCAGCAATTACAGGCGAATCTGCCCCAGTTCTCAAAGAATCAGGTTCAGACGTTGCCAGTTCAGTTACAGGTGGTACACGCATAATTTCTGATGAACTGATTATTCGTGTTACGGCTGAACCAGGCAAAGGCTTTATTGACCGGATGATTGCTCTGGTCGAAGGAGCAGAACGGACTAAAACCCCTAATGAAATTGCCTTAACAGTATTATTAGCAGTTCTGAGTTTAGTATTTTTATTCGTAGTAGCCACTCTGCCCGCCTTTGCCTACTATGTGAATAGTCCTGTGAGCATTCCTGTTCTCATTGCTCTTTTGGTAGCCCTCATCCCCACAACCATTGGCGGTTTACTGAGTACCATTGGTATTGCCGGGATGGACAGAGTGGCACAATTTAACGTTATTGCCACCTCTGGTAGGGCAATAGAAGCCTGTGGTGATATTAATACTCTGGTGCTTGATAAAACTGGAACAATCACCCTTGGCAACCGTTTAGCAGAAGAATTTATCCCCATTAATGGTCATTCAATGGCGGAAATTGCTAACGTGGCTTTGGCGGCTAGTATTTTTGACGATACTCCAGAGGGTAAATCTATTGTCCGACTGGCAGAAAAGTTAGGGGCAAATTTTGATTTAGACCGCAAACAAGCACAGGGGATAGAATTTTCAGCAAAAACCCGCATGAGTGGTACTAATTTACCTGGGGGTAGGGAGGTACGCAAAGGCTCAGTAGGAGCAATTCAAGGCTTTGTTCTCTCCCGTCATGGAAGAGATACACCAGAATTAGATGTTGCATATCAACAAGTTTCTCATCAAGGTGGTACACCTTTAGCTGTTTGTCTTGATAACGAAATTTACGGTGTTATCTATCTCAAAGATATTGTTAAACCAGGTATCCGCGAACGATTTGACCAACTCCGACGCATGGGAGTACGGACTATCATGCTGACGGGAGATAACCGGATTACTGCTTCTGTGATTGCAAAAGAAGCTGGAGTAGATGAATTTATTGCTGAAGCTACGCCAGAAGATAAAATCAGTGTGATTCAACGGGAACAAGCTGAGGGTAAAATAGTAGCGATGACAGGGGATGGAACTAATGATGCTCCCGCCTTGGCACAAGCTAATGTAGGTGTGGCTATGAATACGGGAACGCAAGCAGCTAAGGAAGCGGCTAATATGGTGGATTTAGATTCTGATCCCACCAAGTTAATTGATATCGTTAGTATTGGCAAGCAATTGTTAATTACTCGTGGAGCGTTGACGACATTTTCTATCGCTAATGATATTGCTAAATATTTTGCAATTATTCCCGTACTTTTCACGGCTGCTAATTTAGGAAGTTTGAATATTATGAAGTTGAGTAGCCTTAATTCGGCTATTCTTTCAGCGTTGATCTACAATGCTTTAATTATTCCAACTTTGATTCCTCTAGCATTAAAAGGTATTCAGTTTCGACCTTTAACCGCTAATCAACTTCTGCAAAGAAATATTTTAATTTATGGCTTAGGTGGGGTGATTGCTCCATTTATTGCGATTAAATTAATAGATATGATGATTACATTTGTGGGTTTAGCGTAAATATAGCAGATTGCAGATTAATCAAGTCCAGGATCTATATTCACAGCCAGACAGTTTTACTCCTGACTCGGTGAATTCTGGTGTAATTACGTGAATAGGTAATTGATAATTCTTGCCTTTTACTTCTTGTATATTACCTTTTCCTGGCTCTTGCGTCTCTTTTATGGTGATTGAGGATTGATGATAACAAAACCCTTACGGGACAAGGGTTATAAACAATTATTTCCATATTTTCAATGAAATGCCTACACAATAGGGCTTTCAATGATTTTGAACCAGGGTTTCCATAAAAATAACCGAAGAACCCTTTTCCTTTATGAAAATGATACCATTGATTCGATTGTCCAAGTTTAAACACCAATTACCAATCACTATTTTTATAGTGATGTGTTTCAGTTTATTTATGAGTCCAGTGGTTTATGCTAATACTACTCTCAGTTTAGATAGGGTTTCTACTTGGGCAATGGGGGTTTTAGGGTTTACTACTATAATGTTGGTGGTTTATTTGTTAACAGTCATTTTTCAGCCAGAACGATTTTAATAATTGATAAATCATAGCGATATGTATTTGAATGGGTTACAAAATTTATAGAAAAAGCCATACAGCACTTTTACTCCTATATCCTGACTGGGCGCAGTCCCTGCGCCCCTACTTCGGTGAATCCTCTTATTAAATTCCAGATTAAATCAAGATTAAATTATGTCTATTTTTAGAGAAACTTTCAAGGCAATTAGAATAACTTTGGTAATTTGGTTATTAACAGCAATTGTCTATCCTCTTTTTATATTGCTAGTCGGTCAGTCTTTTTTCCCGATTTCAGCTAATGGTAGTATGATTTTAAATATCAATAATCAACCTATTGGTTCGACTTTAATTGGTCAAGGATTTACATCTGATCGTTATTTTCATGGTCGTCCCAGCGCTGTTAGATATAGTCAAGGTAAAAAAGCTCAACCGACTGGTATTTCTGGAGGTAGTAATCTCGCTCCCACTAATCCAGAACTTAAAGAACGTATTCTCAAGCAGGTGGAAGAATTACAGAATCAGGATAAACAACCTGTGGGTGATTTGATTTATACGTCAGGTTCTGGTTTAGACCCGCATATTTCTTTAAAAGCAGTACGACAACAAATAGAGAGAGTGGCACAGGCACGGGGTATTAAGGAAGATGATATTATTCCGTTGATTAATAAGTATTTTGATGGCAGGTTTTTAGGGATTTTTGGTGAACCAGGGGTAAATATTTTACGTTTAAATTATGCTTTGGATTTACAAGATATTAATCGTTAGCAAAATTAGTTAAGGCTTGTTTGAAAAGTGGTATGCCGTAATTTTCATCACATTGTTACCTCCTTTCTCCTTGTAAAGGGGGGTAAGAATAGAAATCTAGTTCCCTCCCCTTTATAAGGGGAGGGTTAGGGAGGGGTAAAATATTTGATACAGCAATCATGACTTTTCAAACACCCTCTTAGGGGTTGCTGATAATGAAGCGTGGTATAAAATGTAGGGGCGCAGGGCTTGCGCCCATTCAGGAGGTAGCAGGAAGGAACAATCATTATAGGTTGTATGGTCAAGCCTTACATAACAAGGGATTTTTAAGTTCAAGCATAGTAGAAGTATTGTTTTGACATGGGTAATAGGATCAATTACACTACGATCGCAAATTCATAAAAGTATTTGAGTCAATGCAACCGACTCGTGTGATTGGTTTAATGAGTGGTACCTCTGTAGATGGGATAGATACCGCTTTAGTAGAAATTTCTGGTGGAGATTTGGATCTGAAGGTGGAATTACTGGCAGGGGAAACCTATCCCTACTCCCCTCAACTCAGAGAACATATTCTAGGGCTTGGGGCTGGTACTGCGATGTCAATGGCAGATGTAGCCGCCATAGATGATGCGATCGCTCATAATTTTGCCCAAGCTGCTCAACATATTCAAATTGGTCATCACAGAGCCACTCTCATCGGTTCTCATGGTCAAACTGTTTACCATCGTCCACCCCAAGGACTAGAAGAACTGGGTTATAGCTGCCAACTGGGACGGGGAGCGATGATTGCCCATTTAACAGGTATTACTACTGTCAGTAATTTCCGAATAGCAGATATAGCTGCTTATGGTCATGGTGCGCCCCTTGTTCCTAAAGTAGATGCCTATTTACTCAGTCATCCCCAGGAAGAACGTTGTATTCAAAATATTGGGGGTATTGGTAATGTTACGTATCTTCCCGCCCGTAGTGATGATTGGTTGTCGCAAATTCGCGGCTGGGATACAGGTCCAGGTAATAGTTTATTGGATCTAGCCGTCCAGCATTTTACAAGTGGCACTAAAAGCTATGATAATAATGGTGATTGGGCAGCCAGTGGTACACCCTGTTACCCCTTGGTGGAACAATGGCTAAGTCACCAATATTTCCATTTACCACCACCTAAATCTACTGGACGGGAGTTATTTGGGATTACCTACTTACATGATTGTTTACAGGATGCCCAACCCTACCAACTTAATTCCGCAGATTTTTTAGCAACTATCACAGAATTAACGGCAGTTTCTATTGTCCATAGTTATGATAATTTTCTCCCCAGAAGACCACATAAGGTAATATTATGTGGTGGTGGCAGTCGTAATAGTTACTTGAAAAATCGCTTACAGTTGCTGTTAGGGAATGTTCCAGTGTCAACTACAGATGAGTTTGGCTTAAGTGCTGCATTTAAAGAAGCGATCGCTTTTGCGGTTTTAGCATACTGGCGAAACATCAATATTCCTGGTAACTTACCCGCAGTCACAGGAGCATATCAAGAGATGCTTTTAGGAGAAATTCACGATAATTATCGCTAATTTAGTCTCTTGTCTCTCAAAATACTATGTTAGCAAGTATTTCTAAACTTCGACTGTGCTGGATTAAAACAAGGGATTTAGCAGGTGGGACATACTTTTTTATTAGAACCAGGACGGTGGGTGATCCAAGGTAGTTGGTTGGAGCGCAATAGTCAACCAATTCCCTTGAAAGGTTTAACATTAGTGGTTTGGAATCGAGATAATTGGTTCTCTATGGCTACAAAATTAATCTTTCCTAACAGCGATCGCCCAGAAATTTCTTTCCAGTATAAAGGACGACTTCATGAAGGAGATCGGCAGTATACTTTTCTGCTTCAACATAATTACCTCGGACAAATAGAAGGTGAAGGCTGGATTTGTCCAAATACAATTGTTCAGCGTTATTGGGTACTCGGAGATAGCTCCACTGACCTTCGCCACCGTCAGAGACAGAGTGGTTTTGAAACCCTACATCGAATTAATGATAATCAATATTATCTAACTAGTGGCATTCTTGTTGGTCATTTTTTAGATAGCACAATGGAAGCTAGTCTAGAACGCCAATTACATTAAGTAAGTGGGATGTAAATAATTGTCCTTGGTATCAGGCGGTAAGGAGCAGAGAGGCAAGAGGCAAGAGGCAAGAGGCAAGAGGCAAGAGTAAAGAAATTTTCAGCGATTTTACGTTTCTTTACACAGTTTGGTTTTATTGTGTTCACCTACTTAACCTACTTAGTTAATAGCAATCCGATTTGATTGATGAATTTTCGGTTTTAATTTTCAGGTTTTCAACCTATTTTCTAATCACCAAAACCTACAAAACTATCCCTTGAACTGTTAAACATTGGAGTCGAATTTTCTATGTCAGACCCCAACATTGGTCGCTTACTCGGAAACCGTTACCAACTACAAGAGCTAATTGGCTTTGGCGCAATGGGACGAGTCTATCGTGCTAAGGATACGTTGCTGGGAGGTGTCCCTGTTGCAGTCAAGTTTCTAACTTTATCAATGCAAAACGAAAGGATGCCTTGGCAAGAACGATTTGAGCGAGAAGCTAAAACTTGCGCCTTACTCGGTCAAAAAAGCATCCATATCGTCCGAGTCATGGACTATGGGGTAGATGAAATATACTACGTTATGGAATATCTACAGGGACAAACATTAGGTCAGATCATTCGCAAAAAACACCTAAGTTTACCAAGATTTCTCAGAATAGCCAAGCAAATCGGTTTAGGACTACAGTGCGCTCATGATGGTATTCCTGTAGATGGAAAAATTTGTCCAATCATCCATCGTGATATTAAACCGGGCAATATCATGGTGATTCAAGATCCCAGTTTTGGAGAATTAGTCAAAGTTTTAGACTTTGGTATTGCTAAATTACTCATGTCTGATAGTGACCATACCAAGTTTTATTTAGGAACTTTGGCTTATTCTTCTCCTGAACAAATTGAAGGTAAAGAACTAGATAGTCGTTCTGATATCTACAGTTTTGGGATCATGATGTTTGAAATGCTGACTGGTAAAATTCCTGTGGTGGCATCAACCAACACTTTTGGATCATGGTATAAAGCGCACACTTTTGAAAAACCCTGTTCCTTTGCGGAAATTTCTCCTAATTTGCACCTACCCAACCAATTAGAAGATGTAATTATGAATTGTTTATGCAAAAAACCTAGTGAACGTCCCCAAAGTATCAATGAAATTATTAATATTCTTACTACTGTAGAACAGCAAAAGGACACGCATAATACCACTAAAGATAATCCTGTTATTAATAATACTCATTTCATTAAAGATACTTCGGTTATTAATAATACTCTTATATATCAAGATGCTCAAGAAATTATTAACCCCAACTTCCCTGTAGTTCCTGCACCAGCAGAGACAATAAAAACCAATCTGCTGGCAATTCCCATTACCAATCACAATACACAAGTCGAACTACGGAGATATTCAGTTGATCATGACATCACGCAGTTAGTTACTTGGCCACACAATAAACCAATTGCCAATATTGTTTTTATTCAACCCATTTACCACGATAAAACTTTGTTACCAGCGTTATGGGTGATGCTACCCCAAGAAGAAATTCAAAAACGCTTAGTTTGTACTCGCTACAATCAATTTCTATTTATTTCTTCTCCTCATCCGGTCATGTTGTGGATTACAGTTATTTATACTCGTGAACATGGGGCTAAATGGTTGTCTTATTATTTGGATCTCAAAACTAATTCTGGTCAAGAAATCACGGGGTTACTACAGAATACTGGGCAATATCGTTTATTATTCTTTACTAAAGAAACTCCTCATCCTTGCACACATATATTACAATCAAGTATTGCTGCGGCTCAAAGAGAAAGATTGCAAGAGTGGCTTGTTTCTAGTCAGGGTTCAACTTTATCAACGGATGCTCAGATTAGTAAAAATATATTGAAAAAAGAATATGAAAAAATTAAACCTAAAATATTAGCTAAGTTAGAAGCAATTGATACTGATTCTTCATGGGATATTTCTGGTTGATTATCTTAGGAGCTAATTTAAAATTTGTCAGCAAAGACATTAAAAACCTACCGGGGGACTCTCGGAAAGTTACGCTTGTCAGAGATGATTCTGCCAGTAATGGCAAACAGGATCAGGGCAAGAACCGTACATCTAAGGTAATACCTGAAAAGCGGATATTATCTCCTCGCTTTCATTCTATTCCTAGTTTACATCGACTTGTGTGTACACCGTAGCCCCTTGACAAGGGGAGGGTTAGGGTGGGGTAATTTGAGGAATAATGGTGATTCGATAACTTCTGTGTACACCGTAGCTTCGCTTGTGGGGAGGGGGTAGGGTTCTTGTATCTCACTTAACCGATAATCGCTATATAATACTAAATAAACAACTGCAATCTTTTAAATAGTATGAGTGAAACCCTGGCTGATATTGCTATACCACCGCAGTTTCCTGATCATACTCAACTACCAGAGTCTGATGGTACGTTTGTGAAAAACTTTCAAGAACATCCCCAAAGCATAATTATCACAGATTCCATAATTCAAACTTTACAAAAAAAACATCCCGACGGACAATTTTGTATAGGTCAAGATTGTGGGATTTATTGGCGCGAAACTGAACCACCAGAAAAAGGTACAGTAGCACCAGATTGGTTTTATGTCCCTGATGTAGCACCAAGATTAGATGGTAAAATTCGTCGTTCCTATGTTTTATGGCGGGAATATATTCCTCCATTAATTGTTATAGAATTAGCCAGTGGTAATGGTGAAGAAGAAAGAGATTCAACCCCTCTAGCGGGTTTACAGGGAGGTGAAAAACCTGGTAAATTCTGGGTATATGAACGTATTATCCGTGTTCCCTATTATGCCATCTATGAAGTTAATAATGATAAATTAGAGGTTTATCACTTGGTAGATTTTTCTTACCAAAAAATCCAGCCTAACGAACGTGGACATTATCCTATTGCGCCATTAGGTGTAGAATTGGGACTATGGCAAGGAAGTTACTTAAATAATCCTGAACAACTTTGGCTGCGCTGGTGGGATTTAGATGGTAATTTGTTATTGGTAGGTCAAGAAGAAGCCCAATTACAAAAATTAAGGGCTGAACAACAACAACAAAGGGCTGAACAAGCAGAACGAAAGGCTGCACAATTAGCCGAACGTTTACGAGCAATGGGTATAAATCCAGATGATGATTTATGATTTATAATTAAATAAACAAACCACTCCAGGCACAGAGGATACAGAGAAAAGATGCAAAGGGCAATTTTATCCGGGAATTTACAGTTTAAACTTAATTGGGTAAGTTTTTTGGCTGATTTCCTATTAGCTGGTATGGTTTTTGGTCCCCCTCTTGCTCCTTTTTTGGCTGGGTCTGGTGTGTTTGTGCTTCCGGGGATTGCGGACATTATTTACTTTATGGGTAATCATGTATGTCCGCAGCCTACTATGGGTTTGGAGTTAGCACCACCTTTTATTATGGCAGTTTGTATGCGCTGCTATGGCACAGTGACAGGGTTATTAATTACTCGAATTTTGTATGCGGTAACTAATGGCAAAGGCATTTTTTGGTTAAGTCAATATGGTTGGACTGGTGCGGCTTTTGCTAGTATATTGATGATGGCTTATCCGTTGGAATTAGCAGCGCAGATTTTTGGTTTGTGGGATTTTGATAATTATATTGTTACACCTTTTGGTTTGATTACTGGTTTGGCTTGGGGTTTATTTACTATGCCGATTTTGTATCTGTCAACAGATGCAAAAATTAATGATAACTAGCCTACCACTTCCACGTCCAAGTCTATACATAATGTTTGTTAACATTTTCTACTCTCTCTCTTTGATGCAAAAAAAATTGATTTAAGCTATGCACCCTGCATAACTACTAAAATCTTTTAAGAATTGATTATTATTTGAAGATAGGTGGTAAAGCGTTGTTTCGCTTCTCTTAATAATCAATAATTTTCTGATTCATCGCCTTAGTTTAATAGTCCTGCATTTTTAATTGACTAGCAACAGTAGCGAATTCAGAAATTGAATTTTTTAGATCCTTATATTCTTGCGTAGTTAAGTTGTGGTTGTCGTGGTATTCATTTAAGAAACTAATCAGCACTAACCTAACAGATTCGATTTTTGCTCTTGTCCTAGCTGCCATCATTGCCTGAGATAAACTAGGATAAATATGGTTATTGCTAATCCCTATTTCTTCATTAGACATCCAGCATTTGAATATATAACCTTGTGATAAAGGTATTAATTCAATTAACCAGCCAAAATATAGATCTTTCCATTCCATTGATAAACTCTTTATTGGGTTAAAAATTATCTTCACTATCAGAATACAACCTCTATATGCAGTTAGCGTGCAGAATTTGTGCAGAATTTGTGTAGATAAAATCTTATAGAGGTCTGTATGATGATGGTGAGCCTATTTTTCTATAAATCAACCATTCTGGAAATTGAAAATCTTATGAATCCTATCTATTATTGGTAATATTAAGCGCAAATTCACAAATAATTTGTATTAGTTGAGACGATATCCCAAACCATGAACTGTTTCAACCAAAGTTTCAGATGCACCTAAGAGTCTTAATTTTTGCCGAAGAGACTTAATATGAGACCTTACGGTTTCCTCTACCGGAGAGTCATCAACAGACCAAACTTGCTCAATAATACTAGAGCGGCTCAAAACCCTTCTACCATTTGCAACTAGCAATTCCAAAATTGCATACTCTTTAGGAGTTAAGGAGATAAGATGACCGTCATAAGTTGTCTCGTAAGTGCTAGGATTTAAGGCTAACTTTCCCCAAGATAAACTGATTGTACTGGCAGCACCACCTCGTCTAAGTAAAGCACGTATGCGAGCCATTAATTCTTCTAGATCAAATGGTTTTGCGACATAATCATCTGCACCGGCATCTAAACCAGTAATTTTATCAGCTACAGTATCACGGGCTGTTAACATTAATACTGGTGTTGTCGAGTTTCTGTATGCTGGATTGTTCGTGCTAGTATTCCGTAACCGTTGACAAAACTTGATTCCATCTAGCTTTGGCAAAGTTACATCTAGCACTACTAAATCATATTTCATTGACTCCGTTGCGTGCCAAGCTGCTTCTCCATCTTTAGCAACATCAACTACATACTGTCTTCCGGTCAAAGCTTCTGTAAGTGCTTCTGCCAGTTGAGTATCATCTTCAACTATCAGAATTCGCATAATTTATCCCTTATTCAACTAGAGGTAATGAGGGAAATATTAACTTAAATTGACTTGATAAATAAATAAATGGATAATTTATGAAATCGTATTTTTCAGAAAAATGGATTGCGGCTGGAGTTTCTTTAGCTATATCGCTAATGGTGCTAGTTACCTTCGCTTCATTTAATAACACTACCGAAATTAAGGAAAATGCTAATCAAGTTCAGCATACTTATCAAACTCTCAATACTTTGACTGATTTATATGCGGCTATGACAGTAGCTGAATCAGCACGAAGAGGGTATATATTTTTGGGAAGTAGACAAGATTTAGAGCGTTATGAAAATGCCATAAATAATATAAAAACTAAGGTCAGTTTATTAGAAACTCAAATCCATAATAATATCAATCAAAAACAGAGATTTGCCAGTTTAAAATCATTGGTTAATCAAAGATTATCTCTTTTAGAAGAATCAATACAACTTTATCAACAAGATAGAACTGCATTACAACAGCAAACTAATATTACAGAAATCAGTGTTAATTTAAGAGAAAAAATTATACCTATCATTGTAAATATTCAAACTGAAGAACAAGGTTTCCTAGAAAGTTCTCTCAAGCAGTCGCAACAGAGTATTCACTTACGAATAATCATGGAAATAATAGGAACTATTTTAAGCCTGGTTGTGATTTGCAGTTTATGTTTTATCATCGAGCGTCAAGGAGTAAAACAAGAACAGATTAAATCCTTGGAAGCTTCCCTTGCTCAAGAAAAAAAAATTGGTGAATTAAAGGTTCAGCTATTTTCTATGATTTCCCATGAATTTCGTACACCTTTAAGTGTAATATTGCTTTCATCTCAGTTATTACGGGAAATTCTGCTGGATTTGGTGGATAAAAAGGAATTAAAAAATCTTGATCGCATTCAGTCTTCAGCAAAGTTGATCAATCACTTATTAACAGATATATTAACTTTGACTAGAGCCGAAGCAGGTGAACTAGATTATAAACCTCAATTAATCAATGTGGAAAACTTTTGTTTGAATCTGCTGGAAGATGTGCAGATGTTTAGTCACACAAATCATATTATAAAGTTTATCAAGCATGGTCAATCTTTTCGTGCTAATCTAGATGAAAAATTGTTGTACTCTATTCTTAGTAATTTGCTTTTAAATGCCATCAAATATTCGTCATCTGGAGGTAGTATATCCTTGGTTTTAAATTCTCAACCAGATACTACTATCTTTCAGGTGATAGATGAAGGTATAGGCATTTCTTCAGCGGAACAGGCTAGGCTTTATGAACCTTTTTTTCGATCTCAAAATGTTGAAGGTATTGTCGGCACTGGGTTAGGATTACCAATTGTTAAGAAGTGTGTAGAAAGACACCAGGGAGAAATTTTGGTGGAAAGTAAAGTTGGAGTAGGAACAACTTTTACTGTAAAAATTCCTCTAACATACCTCTAAGAGGGTGTTTGAAAAGTATTAGATGAAACCGATAATCTCCAGAAACCTAACCCCCCTTCCCCCCTTCCCTACGTTAGCGCAGCGTGCCGAAGGCTGGGAATGTGGGTTTCAAAGCCTCTCCCCGCATCGGGGAGAGTGGGTCTGTCAGCCAGCTTACCGGATATTCCTGTAAAACCCATAGTCCGACTGGGAATGAATTCCCAGTCTTATAGCAGAAGTCATCTGAAGATGACTAAATAACCCAGAAATTTTTGAACTTGTTTAGTTTACTTTAGTAAACTTTAGCTATTAGCCTGGAACTTCAGTTCCAGATGGGTCGGTCAGCCAAACAAATAAGCTATCTGTAGCTTAAGTTGAAACCAATGAGCTTTTTCCTTACCCATACCTATAGAACCCACATAATTAAGCCATCTTGAGTATATCTTCCTTCTTCCTCCGCGCTCTTCGTGGTTCATTTATCCATATTCTTCTATAAAAAACCCATAAAAAAAGGTGGGTTAACCATAAAGTCACCCACCAAATAAATTACCAATATTGTAGAAATCCGTAATTAACCAACGTTAGTTAATAACAACTCACGGGTTTCCGATTTTCTGACTTTCACCTGTCCATCATCGTCTACATCCACAATAGCCTTATCTCCATCTGCTATTTCTCCAGATAAGATCGCTTCAACCAAAGAATCTTCCAAGAGACGCATAATAGCACGGCGTAATGGTCTAGCACCGTAGCTAGGATCATAGCCTTCCTGGACAACTTTCTCTTTAAAAGCTTCTGTTACCTCTAAAGCGATGTCTTTATCCTTGAGACGACTACCAACATCACGCAGCATGATTTCAGCAATTTGCTTGACTTCATCTTTGTTGAGTTGAGTGAAGACGATAATATCATCAACACGGTTGAGGAATTCAGGACGGAAATATGCTTTGAGTTCTTCGTTAACTAGGTTACGAATGCGATGATAACTAGCGTCTGCGTGATTATCAAACTCAAACCCTAAGCTGCTACCACCTTTTTCAATTACCTTAGAACCGATATTAGAAGTCAAGATAATTAATGTGTTCTTGAAGTCTACCTTCCGACCTTTCGCATCCGTAAGATGACCGTCATCCAAGATTTGCAGCAGCATATTGAATACATCGGGATGCGCTTTTTCGATTTCGTCGAATAGTAGCACTGTATAGGGTTTGCGCCGCACAGCTTCCGTTAATTGTCCGCCTTCGTCGTATCCTACATAACCTGGAGGTGAACCAATCAACTTGGAAACGTTGTGGCTTTCCATATATTCGGACATATCTAAACGCACCATTGATTCTTCTGAACCGAAGAAGTAAGCAGCTAAGGCTTTGGCTAATTCGGTTTTACCGACACCGGTTGGTCCGGAGAAGATAAAACTGGCAATGGGACGATTAGGACTTTTTAAGCCGACACGGGCGCGACGAATAGCGCGGGAAACTGCTGTAACTGCTTGTTCTTGACCGATGAGCCTTGTATGTAAGGTGTCTTCAAGATGTAAAAGTAACTCTGATTCAGATTCAGTCAGTTTGTTGACGGGAACACCTGTCCAAGAAGCGACAATTTGGGCAATGTCTTCTTCGTTGACGAGGGGAGAGTTAACGGTTTCTTGATTTTCTTCTACATCAAGTCTGGCTTGCAGTTCTAATTCTTGTATCCGCAATTTACCAGCTTTGCCAAAATCTTGAGTTCTGATGGCTTCCGATTTGGCTTTGGTGGCGGTGGTTAATTCTCGTTTGAGTTCCTTGTTTTTGGCAATGTGGGAGTGACGCAAACGGACACGAGAACCAGCTTCATCAATTAAGTCAATGGCTTTGTCCGGTAGAAAGCGATCGCTAATATAACGATCTGCCAATTCAGCCGCGGCAATTACCGCTTCATCAGTAATATTAACTCTATGATGTTGTTCGTAAGCACCGCGTAAACCATAGAGAATATCAATAGTTTCTGCTACTGATGGTTCTCCTACCAAAATTGGCTGAAACCGCCGCTCCAGAGCCGCATCCCGTTCGATGTGTTGACGATATTCATCTAATGTGGTCGCACCAATACACTGGAGTTCTCCCCGGGCTAGAGCCGGTTTGAGGATATTAGCTGCATCTAAACCGCCTTCTGTGCCACCTGCACCGACTAAGGTATGAATTTCATCAATCACTAAGATGATATTTCCTGCGGTGCGGACTTCCTCCATGATTTTTTTGAGGCGTTCCTCAAATTCACCCCGGAAGCGAGTTCCCGCCACTACAGACCCCATATCCAAACTAATTACTTGTTTATCAAGTAAAATTTCGGGAACGTCTTGATTGACAATGCGTTGCGCTAGACCTTCAGCGATCGCTGTTTTCCCAACACCCGGCTCACCAATTAAAACCGGGTTATTTTTGGTTCTCCGACCGAGAATTTGCACCGTTCTTTCAATTTCCGGCTGGCGACCGACTACTGGGTCTAGTCTGCCCTCCTGAGCCAGTTTGGTGAGGTTTCTGCCAAACTCCTCTATGGATAAATTTTGATTGCGCTGGGAATTACTTCTACCACCAGTGACAACCGCTGTATCTTCACCCAATCGGCTCATCACAGCCGAACGAATAACTGGTAAATCCACTCCTAGATTTTGTAATACTTTGGCGGCGACTCCTTCACCAGCCTCCGTTAAACCTAATAATAAGTGTTCAGTGTTTATGTAATTATGTCCAAGACCGTGAGCTTCTCGGAAAGATTGCTCAAACAGGCTTTTTACTTTCGGGGTAAAAGGAATTTCCGGTGGGACAAACCCAGAACCCCGTCCAATTATTTTTTCTACTTCCCGACGGGATTCTTTCAGGGTAACACCCAACTCAGCCAACACTTTAGCAGCAACACCTGTTCCTTCTCCCATTAAACCCAGGAGAATTTGTTCTGTTCCTACAAAATTGTGTCCCAGTCGTCGTGCTTCCTCCTGAGCTAACATGATTACCCTAATGGCTTCGGAAGTGAAGTGTTCAAACATAGCGGGTTCTTTCCCTCGTGCTGCTTGGACTTTGGGTGAGATATAAGTTCACCCTCATCTAAAGTTTCTTGTATTTTCTTAAAGATAATGTATCTTTATTTTAAGCTGAATGGCAGTAGTGAGAGCCGTAAGTGACAAGGCGTAGTTGCCGTCATTCACTAGATTATGGTGGATAATTAGCAATGGTCGAGATTTTTCATCTTGAGTTGTTGATGGATTGCTAACTTCGTACAGGTATTGATGATGACAGAAATTCCCGGTGGTAAAGACCAACAACATCCACTCTACAACCGCGATCGCCCCCTTATTGATATCTTACTCGCTCAAGACGCAACGGACTACAATTTATCGGAATTAGCTAGACTAAAAATTCGCTATCAAGGTTTCCCAGGAGCGCGAGACATTCAAAGCAACTTAGATAAAGTTTTGCAACGCTGGGGTTTAACTGAAGCTGAACTATTTGCCAAAACCCGTCAAATCCATGATACAGGAGGAGTTTACAAAAGTCGTGGCAAAAAGGATGAGCAGGATTGGAATTAGTTAGTGGTCAGTTGTCAGTTGTCAGTTGTCGGTTGTGTTATTTTTCCCCCACTCCCCCCACTCCCCCTACTCCCCCCACTCCCCCTACTTCTCCTGTTCCCTGTTCCCTATTCCCTTCTCTCGATATTCTCTAAGTTGCTGGAGGAGTTGTTCTTGGGATAAATTGGGTGGTTCTGGGACTGGTTGGGAGGTTGTTTCCACCTTCTCTACTATTTTGGGTTGGGGATTGATTACTAATATTTGTTTTTCGGAAACAGGTGCGGTAATTACTACCTTTGATTGATTAGCATCAGCTTTGAGACCATCTAGAGTTACAGCTACCTTGGTTTTTTCCTGGATGTCTTTGCTGGAGGAAACTAATTTACTCAGACCATTTACCAATCGCAGCATATTTTGACGAAACTTAGGATCACCTGTTAATTCATCTAAATCAGCGGTGATTTTTTGGGTATTTTCAAATGTTGCTCTCGCCGCATCTAAGGTTTGTTGCAGTAAAACAATGTTTTTTGGATCATTTAAAGTTTTAGAGGCATCTTTTAAATTCACAGAAGCTTCGGCTGCATTTGCCGATAGGGTTTCTAAATTGGTTAATAATTGTCCTTGAGTTAAGCGATTAATGGCAGGTGATAAACTTGTAACTGTTTGACGAAGTTGATTACTGGTCTCCGTCATACTATTTAAAGTACCAACTAAAGAAGAACGATTGGTAGTGATGAGATTATCTAAATTTGTTAGTAAGCGATTTGCTTGTTTAGCTGTGATACTAAAATCCTTAGCTGTTGTCCCTAATTGATCTGCGGTTTTGGTAGCAGTTGTAGTTAATTGGGCTGTAGAGCGTTGTAATGTAGATGCCGTACCAGAAAATACACTTATTTGTCCTTTGAAGGTTTTGCTCAAATCTTGTAAATCCTTACTTAAATCGGCGATATTAGCAGCAGCATTAGCCGAGGTTTCTAAGGTGCGATTCACATTTTTATAGAACTTTTCGTTACTATATTGAGCCGCAAAAATAGTTGATTGACGCATCAGTTCATCTACACTGATGCCAATTGTCCCTCTTAATCGAGAACCATTACAAATAATCAAGCTAGAATTACAGTCTTTATCTAGAGGTTTGGCAGATAACTTCCCTGGTAAATCTCCTTTGGGAGTAATTTCAATAATATTTTCGCTAATTAATCCACTTTGATTAGCTTCAATGAGGGAATTACTGGGAATTATTAAATCAGGGGAGTTAATTTGAATTTCCACATCAATGGCATTTGTTCCGGGTTGAACCTTGGTGATAGTTCCCACTTTCACACCCCGAAAACGGACTACTGAACCCTTTTGCATTCCCCCAGCATTGGCAAATTCGATAATTGCTCTGTAAGAAGTTTCTCCAGGGGTGATTCTATTTAACCACAGTAAAATTGTGCCAAATGCGCCTAACCCCACCAGGAGCAACAATCCTACAGAACCTTCTCTCATCATGCGTGCAGACGTGAAACTGCTAATTAGACCTCGCATTTATTCCTCCACTGATAGCGTTAAACTCAGCAATTTTCTTTGATTTGGTACTTAACCAGCTACTTGAATGGGGCCATTGACACTTCCACTCATAAATTGTCTAATTAGGGGATTTTCTGTATGATCTAAGGCAACTACTGTACCTTGCCATTGCACTTTTCCTTGATAAAGAAATACTATTTGATCGGATGTCCGCCGAATAGTGCTTTCTTGGTGAGTCACAATGGAGTAAGTACTACAGACTCCTTGTGTATTTTGTAAGTCACGGATTAAGTCCTCAATTACCGTTGAGGCAATGGGATCTAATCCGGCTGTAGGTTCATCGTATAATAAAACCTCTGGACTATCTGTAGGACGTTGAGGATTTGACATAATAGCACGAGCAAAACTGACTCTTTTTCGCATTCCTCCAGAAAGTTCTGATGGGTAAAGGTGACTAATATCTGCTAGTCCTACCAATTCTAATTTTTGATTGACTAATTCCCGAATGTGCGATCGCTTGAGTCGAGAATGTTGATAAAGTAGAAATCCAATGTTTTCTTCGACTGTCAAAGAGTCAAATAGAGCCGCTTGCTGAAATACCATACCAATTCCCACCGGATCAGCAGCATCTTCTATTAAACCCTCTCTGCGTACTCCTTGAATATAAATTTCCCCTTCATCAGGTTTTAATAATCCGGCTATAATCCTTAAAACCGTTGATTTACCAGTTCCCGAAGGGCCAATTATTCCTAGTGCTTGTCCTCGGTATATTTTTAAATCAACGTTATCTAAAACCTTGTTGTTACCAAAAGTTTTAGAAATACCTTTTAATTCAATTAATGGTTCTAATGTTTCTGTCATTGCTAGTTAGTAATTAAATTCTCATCTGTCACCTATAATATTTTGTAAAGCACGTTATTTTCCCATTTTACTCAAGTCTATGTCTCCTTATCCTAGTTTAGTTACTGTTTCCGCACTTATACTATATTTTGTAGTGACAATTAATGTTGGTATAGCTAGAGCTAAATATCAAGTCCCTGTACCGCAGACTACAGGAAACCTGGATTTTGAAAGAGTGCTAAGGGTACAACAAAATACCTTGGAACAACTAGCTTTATTTATCCCGGCTTTATGGTTGTTTTCTATTTATGTTAGTCCTATTTGGGGTTCTGCTCTCGGTGCAGCTTGGATAGTAGGAAGAATTGCTTATGCTTGGGGATATTATCAAGCTGCTGAAAAACGCGGTCCTGGTTTTGCAATTAGTTCTCTCAGCGGTATCGTGCTAATTCTTGGTTCGCTGGTGGGGATTATTTTATCTATGGTGAAGTAGTTTTTGTTTCGCGCAAATACGCTAATGAGCAAAGACGCAAAGGAAGAGGGCGGAATTCTGTCCGCCCCTACTGGATCTATATGTTTAATTTTGTTTCACCCAACTAAATCGGGAAATACTTCTTGCACAGCAGGATGTACAAGACGGTGATTTTGGACATTTAAACCTTTTGCTAAGGCTGGGTTCATGTCTAAGGCTTTAAGTCCCAGATTTGCTAACTGGACAGTATAGGGTAGGGTACTGTTATTTAGGGCTTGCGTGGATGTCCAAGGCACTGCTCCCGGCATATTAGGAACACCATAATGTACGACTCCCTCATCAATGTATACTGGTTTAGTGTGGGATGTAGGATGTAATGTTTCTACACATCCACCTTGATCAACAGCAACATCTACAATCACTGAACCAGGGCGCATTTGTTTAACTAATTCACGAGATACTAAAATGGGGGCTTTTTTGCCAGGAATTAAGACTGCACCAATGAGTAAATCGGCATCTTTGACTGCGGCTTCAATATGGGCGGAGTTGCTGTAAAGTAGTTCTACTCTCGACCCAAACAAGGTTTCTAAGTAAGATAGACGTTCCACGTTGACATCTAAGATTTGCACCAATGCACCCATACCGACGGCGATTTTAGCGGCTTCTGTACCGACGACACCACCACCTAAAATTACGACTTTACCAGCTTTGACTCCGGGGATACCGCCTAAAAGTACGCCTCTGCCTCCTTGTTGACGTTCTAGGAATCTTGCGCCAAATTGTACGGCTAACCGACCAGCAACAATACTCATGGGGGTGAGTAGGGGAAGTTTATTTGCTCCTGGTTGTTCTACGGTTTCATAAGCGATCGCACAAGTGCCACAATCAATTAAATATTCTGTTAACTGGCGATTCGCCGCTAAATGTAAATAAGTAAATAACAATTGCTCCTTTTGCAATAATTTATACTCGCTCACCAAAGGTTCTTTTACCTTAATAACTAACTCCCGATTCCAAGCAGCATCGGCAGTATTGACAATTTCTGCCCCAGCATTGCGGTAGTCTTCATCAGTAAATCCCGCGCCAGTACCAGCTTCACTTTCTACAAAAATATTATTACCATTTTCCCGTAATACCCGAACACTGGAAGGACTTAAACCTACCCGAAATTCTTGATCTTTAGTTTCCTTGGGAACACCAATTTCCATTGATAGCCTCTTATATTTGATTGTTTCACTTTAGCGTGCCAGTACCTAGCTGATTATTTCCGTATTCAGTAATTCAAAATGCAAAATTTTTATTCTCCCTCACGCTACACCTTGACTAATCCGCCAGTCTTCTTACAATAGATAAAGAATAATTAAAAATTGTTAAGTACCGACGACCATCTTCAGCAATTTACTTGAAAAATCCCTGTAAATTTTTGTTTGCCAATTATCAAGAAAGGAATCACTGATTATGACACAACAACAACCAACCATCACCCCCAAATTAGAAGAACCTAAATTTGGTTTCAATGAATATGCTGAACGTTTAAATGGCAGAGCGGCAATGATCGGCTTTATTTTAATGGTAGTAATTGAATACGTTACCAATCAAGGTGTACTTGCATGGCTCGGTTTAAAGTAGACTTTTAATTTGGCGTTACTGATAGTATGAATTGGGTGTAGAGACGTTCTATGGAACGTCTCTACATTAGTTTTCGGTTTATTTTTGTCCTCTCAGGCTGTTTCCCCAAGTTAACTTAGTGCCTCAGTCCTAGTACAATAGAAATAACTGTGATGATCCTCAAAGCAATTACTTCTGTGGGTGTTAATTACCGTACTCCCTTTGTTGCCAAAGGAAATTACAATTGTTCGTGCTATTATTTGCCTTTGATGAAACAGACAAATTTTAGTTGGGATATTCTGAGTAAATTTATACAAAAACTCTAATTGGAACTAAGTAAGCTGTGATGAATGCTGTATTACCTCGTTTTTTAAAGTCAGCCTACCGCAAAGAACCTATCATTAGTGCGTTGATAACAGTGGGAACAATAGATGCGCTGATTGGTGGTTTGGATGATAGTTGGTCACTTTTCACCTTTGGTTTAGGAACAGCCGGAATAGCTCTCGTCTTTAAATTATGGCGAATGCAGCAGCGTCCGGCTTTACCAGAAGAACCTGTTGCTCAATATTATTTACCTCCTCAGTCTTCCGCTGACCCTTTACCTGTATTAAAGGTTTCCAAGAAGAAACCCCGTCAGTAGTAAAACCTTTGAATGTAATATAAATTAGGGCGCAAGCCCTGCGCCCCTACGGGTTTTGTAATTTAGTGATTATCAAACTATTCAAAATCAGGTAAAATTCAATTAGAGACTTCCAAGAAATAAATTATCCCAAGAAACGAACCACAGAGGCACAGAGTACACAGAGAGAGAATTTTTGCATCAGTTTTGGGACATTTTTTTATTTGGAAGTCTCTTAGTAACTATTACTAAATAGATCTATGAAATTACAAACTACTACCCAAGAAATCAAAGTAGTTACAGCTTACCATACACCAGAAGAATATTTAGAATTAGAAAAAAAAGCTGATTATAAAAACGAATGTTTCTTTATTATCGCTCAATTCCTGAATTTAAAGAATATATTTTAATTGACCAAACTAAATATTATGTGATGCAATATGTGAAAACTTCGGAAAATCAATGGATTTTAACGGAGTATGAAACTGAAGATGCTATGATAAATTTGTCATCAATTAATGTAGAATTATCTTTAAAGCAATTATATAAAAAAGTCAATTTCTCGGAAAATTTAGCATAAATAATCTCAGAATTTGATATGGCGGTTCTTGGTTGAGTGAAATACAAGAACCCCACCCCCAACCCCCTCCCCGCAAGCGATGAGGGGGCTAAGATGTAGCTCATAAGAGCGGAAACCGCTGTAATTACCTTTTTATTAACAACTAACAACTGATGACTAAATTACTCGTAGTAGCGACAGGAAACCCCGGAAAATTGAAGGAAATGCAAGCTTACTTAGCTGATTCTGGTTGGGAATTAGCTTTAAAACCGGAAGATTTAGATGTGGAAGAAACGGGAGAAACCTTTGCGGAAAATGCTTGTCTGAAAGCCTCAGAAGTTGCTAAAGCTACAGGTAATTGGGCGATCGCTGATGACTCTGGTTTAAAGGTAGATACCCTCAATGGTGCGCCGGGGGTGTATTCTGCTCGTTATGGGAACACGGATACAGAACGGATTGAGAGGTTATTGAGAGAATTAGGTGATCAGGAAAATCGCCAAGCTCAATTTGTGTGTGCGATCGCAGTTGCAAATCCTCAAGGAGAAATAGTAATTCAATCTGAGGGTATTTGTCACGGGGAAATTTTGTTTGCACCTTCTGGAGATGGTGGTTTTGGTTATGATCCGGTTTTTTATGTACCAGATAAACAATTGACTTTTGCTCAAATGACGACGGATTTAAAAAAATCAATTAGTCATCGTGGTAATGCTTTAAAAGCTTTAGTTCCCCGATTAAAAGCTCTAGATATACTATAATATATAGTATTATTTTGTTTTGAAAAGTAAGTAAATGAGGTAATTATGGAACAAACAATTACTATTACTTTCACGCCAGAAGGAAACCTAGAACTTCCTCCAGAAATTCGAGAACAATTTGTTAATGGTCAAAAATATTCAGTTACCATGACTGAAGATGGTATTTTTTTTAAAAAAGCTGCTAAATTTGATTGGAATGAATTAAGGAAAAGAAGAGAAGCAGTAAATGATCCTCATCCTTTGACAACAGAAGAGATTTGTGAAATTGTGCGAGAAGTTCGCAGGGAAAATAACGAATAATGAAAGTTGTTTTAGAAATGATATTATATATAGTATCAAGTTTTTTGAGAATGAGAACTACTTACAAATAGAAAATTGTGATCTTATGACTAAAGTAGAATTTACTCTTCCCATTGATACCATCACAGATACTATCAGACAAGAAGCGGAAAATAAAGCTAGCGTAAAGAAGATCCCCGACTTCTTTTTTAATCTTGTCAATAAAATGTAAATTGATCTAAGAAGTCGGGGATCTGGATCTTGTGGTAAAATTGGCAACAAAATTCTGATACTATTATTGCTCCCACATTATTTTATTATGAAATCACTAATGCTTTACATCGCATGAATCAAGCAAATTTATTAACCATTGAGGAGACAAAAAAAGCTTTGCAAGATGCGTTAATTTGGGGATAGTTCTTTATGGAAGTTCTCAATTTCCCCAAGTTCACGAAATGGCACTAACTCTAGCAAAAACCCTCAAATTATCTGCTGATTATGATTCTCATTACCTAGTACAGGTTGGCGTAAATAACATGATCATTAAAATCTCTGAAAATTTGATTGATTACAAGGCTTGAAAATGATTTATTCACTTACGCCGTGTATTAGTCCGTTTCAATGGAATTAAGCTATGAGACAGGGAATTCATTCCCTGGCGGTTGTGGAAGGCAACAGATAAGCCATTTTTAACTTAAGTTGACACCAATAAGCTTTTACTTTACCCCTACCTATAGAATCAAAGGACAAAGCCGTTTAGAGTATATATTACTTAAAGCCGATGATGAGATTTGAACTCACGACCTACTGATTACGAATCAGTTGCTCTACCCCTGAGCCACATCGGCGTACACAGTTACACATCATAACATAATTTATTGATGATAAAACCAAATTCTCCAAAAAATCTCAACCCGCAACAATATGAACGCCTCAAAGCCGAAGTAGCCGCACCCTATCGAGGGTTAAGGCAATTTATCTATATTGGTGTCGGTGCTTCTGGCTTTATTGGTGCATTCGTCTTCTTCTTTCAACTCCTAGCAGGACGCGATATTGAACAAGCAGCGCCTAATTTCGCAATCCAGCTAGGAGTAATTGGGTTAATGGTGTTTCTCTGGAAATGGGAAAACAGGAAGAATAGGCAAGAGGCAAAAGGCAAAAGGCAAGAGTAAATATTTCCCTGCCCTCTGCCTCTACCTACTTACCAGTTACCAAATATGGAGAATTAATGGGTTGAACACGACCAGCATTAACTAGGGCTTGATAGACAAAAGCCGCAATCTCGGCTCTAGTTGCTTGACGCTGAGGTGCAAGCTCTTTAACAGTAGGATAGTTAATGACTAATTGCCGTGAAGTTGCGGCTGCTACTGGACTAACTGCATAACTGGGAATTTGACTAGCATCAGTATAGAAGTTAATCACAGTCTGAGTATTCGCAGTTAAACCCAAACCATTAGCTAAAGCAACTATTGCTTGCACTCTAGGAATTTGTTGTTCTGGTTTAAAGGTTAAATCAGGATAACCAGACAGGAACGGACTACTAGAAGCTGTTTGAATGGCGCTATAAGCCCAATAATTGCTTTTGACATCGTTAAAAGTAATGCCTTTGCGTGTTGCTGAAGGTTTAAAAGCCTTATTGATAATGGCAGCAAATTGAGCGCGAGTTACAGGTTCATTGGGTTTAAAACTACCATCTGGAAAACCAGCGATAATATTTTGAGAAGCTAAGGCTTCAATGTAAGCTTTTGCCCAATAACCTGTTTGCACATCTTTAAAAGCAGTATTTCCAGTATTTCCAGTATTCCCAGTATTGTTATCGGGAGGTGTAGTCACCTTAGCCGCGACAAAATCCACAGCACCAAAAATCCGCTTCTCGTTGATATCGTTACCAATAGCGACAATTTTGCCAGCTTTAGTGGCATTGTTCACGTCATAACGGGCATTATCACGGATGAGGTTACCACCAGGATTTTCACTCGTACCCAAGTCAGGAACTGCACTAATAGTAGCGACAATGCCATCTCGTTTATTACTGCGAATGGCATTTTTACGGAGTATGGGTTTTGCAGTTTCCGAGATAAAAAGACCGTCTGTATTTTGGGTGATATTGTTACTTTCTAATAAAGGTGTGGAACTACCACCAATCGCTACACCAAAACCAGTATCTTGAAACAAATTGCCACGAATCACACCTTGAGCCGATTTAGCTACGGAAATTCCATTCCCCTTATTTTTCAAAAAGATGTTATTTTCAATTTGGGGATTTCCCGTACCTGTCACAAAAATCCCTTCTCGGATGCTGTTAATAAAGGTACTATTTTTGATTGCAGGGTTACTGGATTCTACCCATACAGCCGTTCCCCGTGAATTGGGGTTGGTAAAAGTTAAACCTGTAATGATAGTGCCATTATTCGCTAACAGGGTAATATCCTGTCTAGCAAAAGTGCGACTAGTGTAATAGCCACCACCGATAATGACGATTCCTTCACCTTTGTTGGATTCATTACCTTGAAGCGTGACTCCAGAATTGAGAACAAGGGGGAATGTTTCACCACTATCTTTACTATAGTTTCCAGGAGCAACCTGAACAACCGTCCCGGCTGTAGCTTTAGAAAGGGCAAAAGTGATAGTTTTATAGGGGGCTTCTGTAGTTCCATTACCAGAAGCATCTTTTCCAGTGACAGAGTTAACGTAAATGACAGTCCCACTAGCTGGTACTTGGGCTGTTAAAGTTGGGGACGCACCAGCTTTAAGTTGACTAAGTATGAGAGTAGAACTACCAGCAACTAATAACAAAGCGGTGAGACTGGTCTGTAAAGACAAACGAGAAATGTGAAAACCCTGATTTTTCATTTTTTTACTGAATTATGTGCTTTTAATGATGGTACTTTCACAAGAGTGCAGTGTAACAGATATTCATCTGCAAAACTTATATAATGACATTGAAAATTTCTTTTTGTAGAGTTCTCTAGAGAGAATATAGAACGCAATTTACCATGACATACTAGACATATCTAGACATCATGTGGTATGGTAGGACGAGTAACAAACTTAAGGACTTCCAATTAAAAAAATACCCAAAAATTTCTTGTGGTGCGGGACGAAAAGCCCGCTAATCATCAAGGACGGGCAGGACTTGTGCTGAGCTTGTCGATAGCGTAGCGTGGCGTTAGCCATAGTATGTCCATCCCACAAAATTGGGTAATTTATTTTTTGGTGTTCCCTTAGTCTAAACTCCAATTATTATTGTTGTTCTCTGTTATACATAAAAATTGAGGATAAGATTTCTTATCCCCAAAGTCCTTGCTTAAAGCAATTGGTAAATATTTGTTTTGTCAAAGGGTTAATAAGCTAAAGTTTCTAAAGTCTCTCTTAAATACATTTGTACTTGCTGATCTAGACGTAAACTTTGTAATTGAGCGTTACATTCTAATTGCCATCTTTGAAAACCAGAACTAGCAGAAATCACGTATTTCAGGTTATGCCAAAATTGAGTATTAGCAGATAATTGATGATTTATACGCTCACCATTGACATAGCCTTTGCTATCGGTACTATGCGCGTAGTTGCTAGAAGTTGGAAATTGAGCCATAATTCCTCATTCCTTGTTGTTCACTTCCAGATTTAGACAATTTGGGATTTTAGATTTCAGATTGATAATTTATTTCACATTCCCGGGAAAGACGTAAATCTAGTTACCCAAACCTAAAATTGAAAATTTTTGTTTAATCTGTTTTCAAGATAATGGTTTTATACCTGAAAATTCTGTCGCATTCATCACTAAATGCAGAGTTTTCTGCGAGAAATTTCTAAAACAACTTGTTTTCAATTAAACAGGGAATTTTTTTAAAATTTATAGCAAACCCAGGGGGTTAAGACATCAATAGATAATGAAACTCCGACCCAAACAGGATTTTACCTATTTCTTCCTTCTTTCTTCTGCCTTCGTGTTTTTTGTTTCTATCCCTACGGGACACGAACGTGGTTCATTAATTCCTAACTCCTTTTAAGCGGAGTGCTGATTTTACATTATTTGAGTGTTGAACTCGAAACAGTCTCAATTCAACACTCATCAACTCAGCACTCAACGCTGGATGCACGTCACTACTTAGTCATAGTTAAAGTCCGACGTTTAGTTACCAATTGGTAGGATTCAATGATGTCATTTTCCACCCAGTCATGGAACTTATCAATGCCGATACCACATTCATAACCTGCGTTGACTTCACGGGCATCTTCTTTCATCCGTTTGAGGGAATCGAGGACACCTTCATAAACTACCTTATTGTGACGACGGACGCGCACTTTACAGTTGCGAACGAGTTTACCAGATTGCACATAACAACCGGCAACAGCACCACGACCAACTGGGAAGACAGCACGAACTTCTGTTTGTCCTAAAGGTTCTTCCACCAATTCTGGTTCGAGTAGACCTTCTAAAGCACCTTGGATATCTTCCAAGAGTTTGTAGATGATGTTATATTCTCGAACATCTACACCTGCTTCATCCGCAGCCTGTCTAGCTCCACTGGCGTAGGTGGTGTTGAAACCAATGATCACAGCGTTACTGGCAGCAGCTAAGTCTATGTCTGTTTCGGTGATTTCTCCAGCGGTAGCTAGGAGCATCCGAATTTGGACTTCGTTTTGCGGAATTTGGCGCAGAGAGCCGATAATGGCTTCCACAGAACCTTGTACGTCGCCTTTGAGGATGAGGTTGAGTTCTTTTAACTCGCCTTCTTGTGCTTGTGCTGACAGGGTAGTGAGGGTGACACGACCTTGTAACAATCGAGACTGACGTTGCTTATCGGCGCGATCGCTGGCTATAGAACGAGCTTCTTTTTCGTTTTCATAAACCTCGAAATCATCACCAGCAGCAGGGACATCACTTAAACCCAATACTTCCACAGCAAAGGATGGACTAGCGATATCTACACGCTTACCGCGATCATTTACCATCGCTCGGACTTTACCGAAGGCTGAACCAGCGACCAGCATATCTCCAACGTGGAGAGTACCGTTTTGAATCAGCAAGGTAGCAACTGCACCTTTCGCCTTATCCAAATGAGCCTCAATGACTGTTCCTTTTGCGACCCGATCTGGATTAGCGGATAGTTCGGCTACTTCCGACACCAACATAATCATTTCTAGGAGGGTATCGAGATTTTCGCCCTTAATGGCACTAACGGGAACCATGATGGTTTCACCACCCCAATCTTCAGCGGTGAGACCGTAATTGGTGAGTTCCTGTTTAACCCGTTCTGGTTGTGCGCCTTCTTTATCAATCTTGTTGATGGCAACAACAATGGGAACATCGGCGGCTTTAGCGTGGCTAATAGCTTCGATGGTTTGGGGACGAACACCGTCATCAGCAGCTACGACTAAAACGGCAATATCTGTCACCCTAGCTCCTCTGGCACGCATCGCGGTGAAGGCTTCGTGACCAGGAGTATCGAGGAAAACAATCTGCTGTGGTTTACCTTCATGGACGATATCAACATGATATGCGCCGATATGTTGGGTAATACCGCCTGCTTCCCCAGAAGCAACTTTGGTTTTGCGAATTGAGTCGAGGAGAGTGGTTTTACCGTGGTCTACGTGACCCATGATGGTGACAACTGGAGGACGACGAATGAGATGATCCAAGTCAGCCACGTCAATCATTTCTGTGACTTTCCGGGCTTCAGCTTCTCGTTCGACGATTTCGACTTCTACTTCTAGTTCTTTGGCGACTAGGGTAATGGTCGGAATATCCAAATTTTGGGTGATACTGACAGCCATGCCTTTCATAAACAGGATTTTGACAATCTCTGTATCGGCAATTACTAAGGCATCAGCTAACTCTTGGACTGTTAATGGACCAGTGACAGCTAGTGTGGCTGGACGATCTGGTTTTTGCTCGATATTTTCTTGACGACGATTGTGGTCGCGGGAAGAACTAGATTTCTTACCTCTGGTGGTAGGAGCAGCTACAACAGCTACAGTTGGCGCACCAGCACGAGTCCCTTTAGGTTTGGGTGGACGGGCAATAGAGAGACTAGCTTGGACGGTTGTGGAAATTTCTAGACCGTTTTCATCTAAATCATCCTCATCGAGTAAATCATCTTCTAAGATTGGTTTGACCCGTTTGCCCTTAGGTCCCAACTTAGCCTTTTCTTTGATTTCGTCAATGATTTCTTCTTCTTGCCATTTCTTCCCACCTTTGTTTAAACGCGGGGGTGTAGGGCGTTTTAAATCAAGGAGATCGGGAACAATTGGTGTTTCATCCAATGATTCTTTTTTTGCGCTGCCGGCATTATGCCTGGGTGGAGTTGCCGTGGGAATGGCTGCTGGTTCACCGGGACGTGCGGGTCTAGGACGTTGAATATCACCGCCAACGGATGGCCTGCCACTGCGCTGTTCTGGTCTTGTCGGGGCTGCTGAATTAGCCCGACTAGGTTTAGGTGGTGCAGATGGTGAACTTTGGTCAGATGAGGGCTTATTAACCTTACTTCTAACTGGTTGCCTGTCTTCCTCGACCCGCTGGGTGCGATCGCGTTTGAGCAGAGGTTTTTCCGATGTTCCGACTACTGGTGTATCTGGCGATTTTGTGCCATCTACTCTGGCAGGGGGAGAAACCAATTGGGGTTTTTGCGGTTTCTCTGGTTTAGGTCTAGGAGTAGATATCTTCTCTGATTTTTCCCCTACTACCTTTTCCGCCACCGGTTGAGGATTAGATGCCTGTTCCGGTTGGGTAGGATTAGGTTTGAGCGGAGTCTCGGATTGATTCCGGGGAACTGGTCGAGTTGGTGCCGTCGGCTTCATAGATGAGACAGGTGTAGCGAAAGGCCGTGGAGGTGAAGGACTATTAGCCTCAGTAGCGTCAGTAGCAACTGAAGTATCTGGTGAGTTGGTAGTAGTGTTTCTCAATATTTTCGGTTTGCGAATTTCTAGAATTTGCTGTTTGTGATTGGCACTGGAACGGTTTGGGGATGAATTTGGTTTATGGCCGTTTTTACCCTGTTCCTTTTTGGAGACTAAATTCGCGGCAGCCACTTTTTCGGCGGCGCTACGAATTTGTTCAGCTTCCGATTCGGAAATCGTACTGCTATGGCTTTTGACCGCAATATCGAGCTGATCGCAAATTGCTAGTAGCTCTTTATTGTCCAAATTCAATTCCTTTGATAAGTCATAGATTCTAACTTTTCCGTTGTTCATCCACTCTTTCCCCTTTAATTTACAGTTTTAATGGATGGTTGCCTGGTTTGTGACATCTCCACCCTTTGATCACTGTTTTTTCGGTTGCCCTTGGTGATATTGCCGGTGCCTCCAGTTAGGAAAGAGAGATGTTTCGGGTTAATACTGACATCTCCACCAGGAATGATGGTTGATGCAGAACTGCGATTTGACGCTACCAGGTTGCCATTTTTGGTTCTTTTGTTTTGCTGATTTGTGAGTCTTCCACAATACAATCAAAAAAAAACTTTTTGGGAGTAATGCCTTGCGTCTTGTCCAAAAAAAGGAGATCGAGAAAGCTAGTTACATCCATTTACTATTTTGGCACTAACTTGAGCGATACTAAAGGTTATGATCAGAGCGTGAATAGTTCGGCTTTTGTCATAATATCTTTAGAGGTTATCGCAATTTTAGTTGTTACCATTAAATCCGATTTTGGCGATCGCCGTGATTTAGACGTTGCCACAATGCTTGATACACTGTGTCTGGCACTGTCCCATGCAGCGATCTTCCTAGTCTATTTTTTTTCTGAGCTAGTTGCAGGCAACTCTCTTGCGGACAGATATAGGCAGAACGCCCCATGCCCTGATCTAATTGTACCTTTCCAGATGGAAAGACGCGGACAATCCGCCAAAACTCTTGTTTCAAGTTGACTTGACGACAACTAATACAACGCCGATAGTTCGGTTTCATCAGTCTTTTGCCAGATTCAGCTAGATATCTTCCTGATACTAAACAATGTATTTTTTAATGTCAGTTGTCATTGGGAAGAAATATTCCCCCTGCTCCCTGCTCCCTGCTCCCTGCTCCCTGCTCCCTGCTTCCCTTACTTTCTCAAATTATTGCAGGCAAATTTGGGGAATTAATCTTCCTCCCTATTGTTGAATCTATCCTCATCCAATTCTAATTCTTCTGCCATTTCATATTCTCGGTCAGACCTATCATCCTCATCATTTCGTGGTTGATTTTGCGCTCTCACCGCTGCAAATTTAATATCTTCAGCTTCCTGGTCATATTTAGCCTGATCTTTAATATCAATTTTCCAACCAGTGAGACGGGCTGCTAACCGCACATTTTGCCCTTCTTTACCAATAGCCAAACTCAGTTGATCTTCCGCAACTAACACATGAGTTTGGCGACTTTCTGGGTCCATCAGTCTAACTTCATCTACCCGTGCTGGACTTAAGGCATTAGCAATATAGGTAGCTGGATCTGGAGACCAGCGAATCACATCTATTTTTTCACCACGTAATTCATTAACTACTACCTGGATTCGTGATCCCCTCGCACCAATACAAGCGCCAACGGGGTCTACATCCCGATCTAAGGTATCAACAGCAATTTTTGTCCGGGGTCCCACATAACGAGAAGGAGGATTAGCCTCTCTGGCTACAGCCACAATCCGCACTACCTCATCTTCAATTTCTGGGACTTCATTGGCGAATAGATAAACTACTAAACCTGCATCAGCACGCGATACCATCAACTGTGGACCCCGTTGCTGTCCTTGGGAAACTTTTTTCAGATATACCTTAAAAGTTGCATTAGCACGATAGTTATCATTGGGTAACTGTTCTCGCTTGGGTAACTCCGCGTCTACCTCTGATTGTCCAAATCCACTACTCACAGCCAAAATCACAGACTGACGTTCAAATCGCAATACTCTAGCTTGTAAAACCGTGCCTTCTAAGTCTTGAAACTCTTCTTGCACCATTTGACGTTGTTGATCTCGCAACTTTTGCGCCAATACTTGCTTAGTTTGCATGGCTGCCATGCGCCCAAATTCACCCTGATCTGGGGTGACATCCAATACCACAGAATCTCCCAGTTGAGCTTCAGGGGCTACTTGCTGTACCTCATCTAAGGAAATTTGATGATCAGTATTACTAACTGCATCAACAATAGTTTTGGTGGAAAGAACCCGAAATCCCTCACCCTCTATATCCAATTCTACTTCAAAATTATTAAAATACTCTTCATCAAATTGTCTGCGTTCTAAATTTTGGGCGCGACGATAACGTTCGTAACCCTTAATTAAGGCTTCTCTAATAGCCGCTTGTACAGCCAAACGCGGCAAATTTCGTTCTTTGCTAATACTTTCAATTAGCTCTTTTAATCCAGATAAAGTCACCATTGACATACGCAATCTCCTAAAATTTTATGTAAGCTAGTCAGCACAATTAGATAACTAGTGAGAAGTAATTGTTTTTTCACTACCAATTACTCCTTACCAATTACCAGTTACCAGTCCCTAATCCAAAGTCTAAAATCTAAAATTGATTAGCTAAGTAGGTTAGCATTGAAAATTGTCGTTATGGGAGGGCAAGAGGCAAGAGTGAAGAAGCTTTGGGCGATTTTACTTTTCTTTACACACCTTGGTTTTATTGTGTTCACCTACTTACGCTCATCTATTTGTACTTTGGTAATGAGGTCACGCGGGATTTTGATTACACGACCTTTTTGATTAAGGTAAACTGTGGTTTCATCCCGACGCACCAATAGACCTATCCAATCTTGCTGTTGTTCGTAGGGTGGGGAAGTGGAAATAACTACAGGAAATCCTTTGAAGGAAATAAACTCCCTGTCTGTTACCAGTTGCCGCGAAATACCAGGACTGGATACTTCCAATACATAAGCGTCTGGAATGATCTCTCCCGCATCTAATGACGCTTCTAAGGCACGGCTCATCCTTTCACAATCATTCAGGCCAATGTCCTGTAGAGGATTAAAGATATCTACTCGCAAGACTGGGGGGCTTTGGTTCGTATGAAAAACTATACTAACAACTTCCAATCCTAGTTCTGTGGCTACTGGTGTCGCCAAATCAATAATTTGTGGTATTAAAGGATGAGTCATGGGAGAATTCAATAAAAAAAGTGGGCTTCAACCCACTTCCTGCGACAGGGATATCTTCCAAGAAGTACTGTGACGAACTGCATTAGTTCGCCCCTAAAATGAGTGTAGCCTATTTCTTCAGTTAGTCATGACAGACTTGAAAAAATTGGGAATGAGTAATTGGGAATGGGTAATTGGTGATTAGGAAAAATCGGCTCTTGCGTCTCTTTTATGGTGATTGAGGATTGATGATAACAAAACCCTTACGGGACAAGGGTTATAAACAATTATTTCCATGTTTTCAATGAAATGCCTACATAATAGGGCTTTCAATGATTTTGAACCAGGTTTTCCATAAAAATAACCGAAGAACCGAAAAATCTTCTTCCCTACCTCCCCTACCTCCCCTACCTCCCCTACCTCCCCTACCTCCCCTACCTCCCCTACCTCCCCTACCTCCCCTACCTCCCCTACCTCCCCTACCTCCCCTACCTCCCTTACCCTGCTCCTTACGATACTCAATTTTGCTTGTTGGTCAATAAAGTCACTTATGCGTATTCATCTCATCACCTTCCTATAGCGTAGGTGAGAGGCTTCTACTATTTAAGCTAAAATTTTTAGTTCACCACAACGCCGTTTTACCTAAGTTTATGACCTGGTTAAACCAGGTGGGAACTGAGGGTTCTCATTTAAAGTTTCCGGGTACAAGCCCGGTATACTGCCACGAGAATTGTTTAGCTCCCTTGTTGTTAAAGACATAGATCAAAAAACTTGATGGCAGTCACCAATCGTCGTAGTGCAACTAACTCATTATAGCTTTGAAAAATAGTTTGTGTATTTATTTAGGGAAAATTTTGGCAAATTTTTGCTGGGGGATACCAGATGGATTCAATTTTGTGTATGGTGTCTTTGGCTTCATCCAGAGTATCTTGCTCCAGGAGAACGGTGATATGCCCTAGTTTACGTCCTGGACGAGCTTCTGTTTTGCCGTACCAGTGGACAGTAGCTTTGGGAATAGCGGCAAGTTGTTGACGTTGTTTCTGATAGTCGCTATGGCTGCTTTCATATCCTAGCAGATTAACCATCACAGCACTAGCACAACGTAATCTAGTATTGGTTAATGGTAAACCACACACCGCTCTCAGATGTAGTTCAAATTGGGAAGTTTCACAAGCATCCAGGGAAAAATGTCCAGAGTTATGGGTGCGTGGTGCTATTTCATTAATTAGAATTTTACCCGCGGCGGTGAGAAATAGTTCAATGCCACAGACTCCTACATATTGAAGGCTAGTTAATAGTTTATGGGCGATCGCTTCAATTTCTAAATTTTGCTCTTGGGTGATTTTAGCTGGGGCAATTACCCACCGACAAACCTGTTCTTCTTGGCGAGTTTCTACCGCTGGATAGATGATAATTTCCCCATTTACAGAACGGGCTGCAATTATCGCCAGTTCTTTGGTAAAAGGTACAAATTCTTCGACTAAAAACTGGGTACGACTTTGATTAACTATTTTTGATAAGGTCGGAAAATCGGGAATGATAAAAGTTCCTTGACCATCATATCCATGTCTTCGCGCTTTGAGAACCACCGGAAATCCCAAGTTTTCAATCTGAGATTCTACCGCTTTTTCCCCTGATAATGCTAAAAACTGAGGAACTGGCAAACCTAAATCCCGTAAATAGCACCGTTGTTCATATTTATCTAACAGAGGTGCTAAAGCTGCTAAGGTCGGACGAAAACAGACACCCTGTTTTTCTAGTAGTGATAAAGCAGCAAGATCCACAAACTCGTTTTCAAAGGTAACGATATCACACTTTGTTGCTAAAATTTCTGTGGCTGCGGCATCATCAACTGCGGCAAAAACACTATCTTGGGCAATAGATACGGCTGGATCATTTGCATTAGGAGTTTGGACTATTAATTCTACTCCCAGCTTATTTGCTGTATCTTTCATCATCCAAGCCAGTTGTCCACCACCGATTATACCAAGTTTTATTGACATCCTAAGGACTCACGAGTTTCTACACCGGTCTGAGAATTTACACCGCTGGCTTTTTGACATAGCTCTTTAATTTGCGCTTTGTCTAAAATTGCGTCTGTAAAGTCTGCACCTGTGATATTAACATCTGTAAAGACAGTGCGGAGTAAAAGAGCTTCGATTAAAACGGCATTACTTAAATCAGCACCTATTAATTTTACCTCATTCATCATCGCATTGGTTAAATCTGCTCCATGCAAATTTGCCTTTGTCATGACTGAAGCACTGAAAACTGTTCCTCGCAAATCCGCACCTGTAAAGTTAGCCATTTCCAAGTTAGCGTTAGAAAATTCCGCAGCTTGTAAACTTTGTCCTGAAAAGTCTTGTCTTGACAACTCTGCATTACTATATGATAAAGGATGTGTCCAGTCTGCCAATGCTGTTTGTGGGATGAACCAAAGCATAATTCCCAAAATCCATCCTAAGCCTTTTTGCCAAAACATAGTTAATGAGTCCCAATTAGTGATGAATAGTTAACAGTTGATAATTCGGGCGTTGCATGAAGGTTAATGGCAATTACTCCTTTTTCCAATTACTGTTTACAATAATTCATTAAATTTGATGACAAGTAAAGTTTTTTATCTTTTAAAGTCTAGTAGTGAAAAAAACTGATAATGTATGGATCGTAGAGGTAGCCGTGGGGGCGGGGTTTTTGATGCCTAAAAATATTTGATAACCATTTAAATGTTGACATGAAATTGAATATCATCAGCAACGGTTATAGCGAGTATGTACTTAAATAAGGTAAAAAGTTTATGGGAAAAATTATCCAGTAGAAATCTTTTACTTATTGACTGCTGCTATATCTGACTAAGAATCTTGAAATTATTAAAATTGACGAACAGCATACATCAATAATACAAAATTGGTATTTATATGATAAATCATTACTCTATTCAATGGATTGAAGCGTGGTGCTTAGAAAATGGCTGGACAGATTTATTTGTCGAGAGACGTGGTAATTATTGGGCGTTTCCTCCGGGGGGAGTGATGCCAGAACCAATTCCCATGAATGTGTTAAGAGTAATTAAAGAAGAAAACGGCTTAACCAATCAGGAAATTTACTGGGCTTTTGCTGCCATATCCACCACTATTTTAGCAGTGATTTATACTTTTTTGTGGAAATGTCCGATTCCTTTAGTGTTATCTTTTGCGTTTAATGCTGTCACAGTGGCACAATTTGAACCAGAGGATATTTAGAGTTTTGCAGATGAAAATTAAAAATTAAGATATTAAGATTAATCCATTGACCTAAAACTCAAACCTCAGTGCGTCTTTGCGCCTTTGCGCCTTTGCGTGAGACTAAAATTCATACTCTTAATCAGCAACGCCCCTTTTTTGAAAAATTTCTGACTGCTGACTTATTTTGTAAGTTATATGATTAAAATATCATTAAAAATGAAAATGAAATTCGCTGAATATGGATAACTTTTCCTTGTATAATCAAGACTTCTATGCTTGGACACAACAACAAGCAAAAGCTTTAGAACAAAAGCTAGTTGTAGAATTAGACTGGCAACATTTGCAAGAGGAAATTCAATCTTTGGGAAGACATGAATATCGAGAATTGATAAGTCGTTTGGGTGTGTTAATTGGTCATTTATTGAAATGGGAATATCAACCTGAACAACGTTCTCGCAGTTGGTTTCTCACAATTAGAGAACAACGTCGTGCTATTCAAAGACATCTCAGACAAAACCCTAGTTTAAAATCTCGGATAACAGAAGCTATGTTAGATGCTTTTGAAACAGGAGTTGATTTAGCCTTACGAGAAACTAATTTACCATTAAGAACTTTTCCTGAAGATTGCCCCTATTTATTTGATGATATAATTGCTGATAATTTTCTGTGCGATACTCTTCAAGATTGGGAAGGATAATTTTTCTATAAGTCAATGAAGAAAGAATTAACCGCAGATGGAAGAGGATAAACACAGATGAACGCAGATAATTTTGTACTTCATTAGACGAAGAAGCCTCATATTAAAGTCCTTCACGCAATCCCATGGCTATTTTACTGTGTTTTTCGATTTGTCCCATCACCTGTTTTGCCCGTTGAATTACCACTGTCGGTAAACCTGCTAATCTTCCGGCTTCTATTCCGTAGGACTTATCAGCGCCACCGGGTTGAACTTGATGTAAAAAGATGATTTGGTCTGGTAATTCTTTAACTGTAACTTGATAATTTGCGACATTGGAAACAATTGTAGCTAATTCATTTAACTCATGATAGTGGGTAGCAAAAATCGTCCGCGATTTAATCTCAACTGCTAAATATTCTGCTACAGCCCAAGCAATTGATAAACCATCAAAAGTTGCTGTTCCGCGACCAATTTCATCTAACAAAACCAAAGATTTTGCCGTTGCATGATTGAGGATATTGGCAGTTTCATTCATTTCCACCATAAATGTAGATTGACCAGTAGCCAAGTCATCCACCGCACCAACACGGGTAAAAATGCGATCGCACACTCCCAATTTAGCAGACCGCGCCGGCACAAAACTACCCACCTGCGCCATTAACTGAATTAAACCAACTTGACGCAAATAACAACTCTTACCACTCGCATTTGGACCGGTTAAAATCACTAAATCAGGGGAAGATAAATTCTTCTTTTCCTCTTCCTTCGCTTCCTTCGCTCCTTCGTGGTTCATTTCCTTCCCCCCTAAGCAAGTCGAATTAGGGACAAAAAAACCAGCAGGTAAAGACTGTTCTACCACTGGGTGACGACCATCAATTACGTCAATTTCCCGACCCGTAACCATCTCAGGACGACAGTAACCTTGATGGACAGCTAATTCCGCCAAACCACATAATACATCCGACGCGGCTACTGCACGGGCAATATTCCGAATGATTTCATCTTGAGAACCCACTTCATTGCGTAATGCTTCAAAAATCTGATATTCCAACTGATTTAAATCATCTCGCGCTGTGAGGATGCGTGCTTCTCGTTCTTTTAAATCAGGAGTGATGTAACGTTCCTCATTTGTTAAAGTTTGTCTACGAATGTAATTATCGGGAACTTGGTCGGATTTACTGCGGGAAATACTGATATAATAACCAAAAGTTTTATTAAATCCTACCTTCAAAGTGGGGATTCCTGTTCTGGCTCTTTCATCAACTTCTAAGTTGGCAATCCATTGTTGATCACTTTCCACAGTGGCTTTTCTTTCATCCAACAACGGATTCATCCCCGCCCGAATTAAACCACCTTCTTTGAGATGAGTCGGTGGTGATTCTACGATGTGAGCGTGTAATTTTTCTGCTAGTTCTTCGAGGATGGGTGGGACTTTTTGCAAAGCTTTTAAGAACGGGGAACGGGCATCGGCAACTAAGCGAGATAATTCGGGTAAACGGGAGAAAGAATCAGCTAAGGCGACTAAATCCCTGGCATTTGCTCTACCAGAGGCGGCTCTGACTGTTAACCGCTCTAAATCATAAATTTGTCTTAATAACTGCCGCAGGTCTTGACGTAAGGGCGTATTTTCTACTAATTCTTGGATGGTATCTTGGCGGGATTTAATCCCTTTAATCTCCAGTAGCGGTTGTAACAACCATCTTCTTAAAGCTCGGCTACCCATTGCGGTGCTAGTTCTATCTAAAGCCCATAATAGAGAACCGTGAAATGTACCATCGCGGACGGTTTGGGTAATTTCTAGGTTACGACGGGTTTGATGATCGACGATTAAATAATCAGTTAAGGTATAGGTGCGTAATAATTGCAGGGAGACAGGATGGGCTTTTTGTGTGTCTTCGATGTATTCTAAAAGACCACCAGCAGCGCGAACTGCGAGGGGTAAATGTTCACAACCTAAACCTTCGAGCGATCGCACTTTGAATTTCTGCAATAATTTACTTCTAGCTTCTGCTTGGGAAAAGGGGACTTGCGATCGCAAACTATAGCAAAATGATGGTGGTAAACATTGGGGAAGAGATGGGGAGGTTTCCCCAGGGCGCAGTAAACTACCTAAATCGGGGGCGTTGGTGGGAAACAGGACTTCTGAAGGTTGCAACCGCATTAACTCTTGAGTCAGGTGTTCTAAATCACTACCTTGAGATGTGAGAAATTCTCCTGTTGATATATCTGCGTAGGCTAAACCCCAATGATTGACAGCAATTACCACAGCCGCTATGTAGTTATTCCGACTGGCTTTGAGCATCCCCTCTTCTAATAATGTCCCTGGAGTGAGGATGCGCGTTACTTCTCGCTTGACCAAACCAATGGCATCAGCAGAGTCTTCTACTTGGTCGCAAATTACCACTGCATAACCTTTTTCCACTAGTTGAGTTGTGTAGCGTTCCCAAGCGTGATGAGGTACACCTGTCATGGCAACGCGACCGACTTCACCACCATGTTTACTGGTTAAAACTAATTCTAATTCCCTGGAGACGGTTACAGCGTCTTGAAAAAAAGTTTCAAAAAAATCACCAACTCTGTACAGCAGCAACGCATGAGGATATTTATCTTTCACTTCTACATAATGCTGATACATCTTACTCAGCTTACTGCGGTCTTCTACCAGATTTGTATCAGTAAGTGATGTGTTGGGTTGATTGGGTTCTGGTGTGGAAGTCGTCATGGTAGATGCTGAGAATTTATTGGCAACAGATTTTTGGCACTCTATTCGATCATAGCTTGATGTGGGGGATAGGGTGCGATCGCTTAAGGTTTATTTATTTTTAGTTAGGGTTACTGGTTGATCCAGCCATTGTTGCTGTTATTGTGGTAAAAATGTGATCGCATACAATAATCGAGTTATGGAAATGCGATCGCACACAATAATAGAATTATGGAAATGCGATCACAGATATTTAAGCTAGTTTTTTTCTAATTATCATCAGTATTCGAGCATTCTATGAAGCTAAAACCATCATAATGATCACTGTTAACTCCTATTTTACAAAAATTATCACGTATTGGTCTTGTGACTTTTCTACTAGTCTTGTCATAATCTGTAGCTAGTTTAAAGCCTTTAGATCAACAAAAAGCTTTAGCTGCTGGTTCACCACAATTAGCATCCCAAGTCAAACACCAGTCTAAATCAACACTGCGAGTACGTGGTCTATTAAAAGTTTTTGTTTCAGCTTGTGCAGGTGCATTAAAGATAGCAGGTGCAATTGCCATAGTGAAGAGTGGTATGGTCAATGTCAGAAATAATTTACGCATTGTGAGTCCTCCTAAAAATAATTAAAAATTAAGACATCGCATAATGGCATTTAAAGCACTTGTTGAAAATAGAGACAACAGGCGTTTAAATCCTTATCTACTTCTTGTTGGTACTCCAATTTATTCATGTCAATACTCTACAGCTATGTATAAAAATTAAAGGTCGGAAAAGGTCGGATATTTTTGATAAGTAAATTTATGTAAACTTTTTAAATAAAAAAAGACTATACTCTGCAATGTATGCTGTAATAAACTGCAATTTTTCTTTCTTAATTGTAGTTTTAAATAAACAAAACTTACTATTTATACATATACTTATAAATTAATCTAATATCGTGCTAGAGCATAATACTTACATCAAAAAGAGCTTTGCTTAGTTAGAAACTACATAGACAAACCTATATACATATAAATTAATAAAAATATTATCATTTACTACTGCAATACTTGATTCCATAAACAAAAGTTTTGTGATGGTTATAAACTATGGTTTTTCTGATAATTTCCTTAACCCTGTAAAAATTCATCAACCATAGAAGAGAATGGAAATAAAATATTAACTTATCTCCATTAGTTATTCTTGGCATTTGTAATAAACTATTAAAAGTCAAAAAATCTAAATCCTGCATCATTTTGATCACAATTTCATTAATACTCATCGTATATATATTTTTCCCCCTAATTATCGCATCCTGATATGATTCATAAAATAACATTTTTCCCAAACCCATACCCCTATATTCTTCCATCACAAATAATGCAGCTATCTTATGCCAATTTGTATGAAAATCATAATTTAAACAAGCTCCTACCATCTTACCATTTTCATCTTCCGCAACTATAATATATTCGGCTGACATCCATTCCGTTAATGAATAACCCATAATATTAGGTGTTAGTTTTATTTGTCTAACAAGTAACTCTGCTTCTGCTTTTGTAACTTTTCTTTTGGAGATTTTGAACATAAATCAAGGAGGTAGTGAAAAATTGGTATTGCTGAATTGAGAGGTTGTTTGAAAACTTTTTCGTGTGGGATCTGACACCCGCAGATCCCCCTAAATCCCCCTTGAAAAGGGGGACTTTGAGGAATTTAGCCCCCCTTACAAAGGGGGGTTGGGGGGATCTCGATTAATTCTGATACTTTTCAAATATCCTCTGAGGTATGAAAATCAAAAATTCCCTTCCTGAAACTCTTAATCTTTGCGCCTTTGCGTGAGACTAATTCATAGTTTCATTCACCAACGCCGAAAAATTTCCTATTAGAACCACAAAATTCTATAGCAGTATCCACATGAGATATATTATAGCCCCCTCCTCGCTTGCGGGGAGGGGGTTGGGGGGTGGGGTTCTTGTATTTCACTCAACTAAGAGGGTGTTTGAAAAGTTATGGTTGATGTATCAAATATTTTTTACCCCTCCCTAACCCTGCCCTTGTAAAGGGGAGGGAACTGGATTTTTATTGTTTCCCCCCTTTACAAGGGGAAAGGGGGGTAGCAATGTGATGAAAATTACGGAATACCACTTTTAAAACATCCTGTAAGAACCGCTATATATATCAACTAGACCATTTGAAATAAGACGTAAATATCAAATAGATTATTTTTAATAAAAATATTATACAAATTATCCAAAAGAAAAAATTTGATATAAAAATTTTCTTTAACAAATTTAAAGGATTATACTTTTTTTCAATTTCACTGAAATCACAGTTTAAATTAAATAAAACTTCGTTAGTTTGATCTAATATTTTATTGTATCCTAATAATCCCCATAGAATCAATGTACTTATAGGAGGAACTAAGCTAAATGTAAGAAATAATTGTGTCCATGTATAGGCACTTTTTGAAAAATTACTTGTATCCAATGTAGAAATAGCAATTTGAATCCCTAAAAATAGATTAAGATGCGGTTGAGTTTTTCGACCAAACTCTAAATATATTTGCTTTAATTGCTGAATAATTCCCTGATTAATCACAGAAATATCCTCAGCAGTATATTTTCCTGAATCCTTACTAATTTCTCCTAGATAGTTTTTATATTCTTGCATTTTTAGACCAATCCGCTTACAATCTTCTATCACAATATTTATACTCAAATTGGCTAAAACAGAACCTATACAAATAAAGTTAATTAAGGAATATGGCAAATAACATATATAGGGTAGTAGATAACTATCAAAATATTCATTGTTGCTAACTTGATCATTTGCCAATAATTCATGAGGAGCATACCACAAGTGATGAAATAGCACAATAGTTAAAAATATTAAGGCTATAGAAAACATTACCTTGCGTCTGAAAACAAACTTTTTATCCAAGATCAAATGAATGACATCTTGCTTAAATTCATAACCTACTAAATACACTTCTAACATTAATAAAAAACAAGTACGAATAAATTCATATATCACTCCCATTCCATTTTGATTAAATGCAAGCTGCCAAGGGTTACTGTCAATTATTATATATGAAAAAGATAGTGATGTACCACTAATTACAGATAGAATAATTGCTATAGTTGCTAATACACCATGACTCAAAAATTTGTTTAAAAATTTGATATTTTTTGAATCAGAATTTATCTCTGATGAGGGAGATACTGATATTAAAGATAATTGTTTATCAATCCAATCTTCATTAAAAACTTTTTCATATATAGGGTTATAAATACTCATTTTTCCTTGTTGTTTAACTACCAGTCCTGACAATCTTAATGCCATTTTTTCCGGTGTATCATCAGTATCTATGCTGTAACTTCTCAATATTTGTCTATAAATTTCTAACTTTTTATAAATAAGTTCCTTCTCCGCAATCAGCCGATTCCTAATAGTTCTTAAATGTTCCGGTTCGTCTTGAAATTCCCAATTTTTAATAATATAATTTTGCACTAGATTATTAATATTAGGCTTTCGGGTTTCAGCTTTTTCAATAATTAATTTGCATAGTTTTTGAGTTAGAAATGGTTGTCCTCCAGTCCAATATAATATCTGTTCTAAAACAATTTCAGGATCATCTACCTTTTCAAGCAATCCTTGAGATAAAGATGGGATCACTTCTTGTATTTTGAACCCAGTCAACTCAATTGTTCTACCAATATTAAATGGTGTACCCATTTTATCCTTTAAATCTGATGGTGTTACCACTCCCAGTAAACAAAAAGTAACTCGTTTATATTCTGTTTTTTCTGCACGTTGATTATAGCAAGCACGAATAAATTCTAAAAATTCATCTTTAGTTTCTCTGTTAATTAGGTTATCAATTTCATCAATAAAAATAACAATATCTTGAGGTAATTTGGTTAATAAAACTTTGTCAATAAACTGACTTAATCGCTGCACTGGTGACAAAAATATATGGTTTTCCCACCATTGAGAAAAAGTAGATGAGTCATCAAAAAAACCATTCCACAATTCAAAGGTTATACCCGCATAGAAATTTTCAGCAGTGGATTCACAGCTACCAATAGTTGTCATATCAATGGAAGTACATCTTATTCCTGTATACTCAAGTTTTTCTCTAGTTTGTACCCGCAAGCTAGATTTTCCCATTTGTCGAGAATTGAACACACAACAAAAATCTCCATTTTTTAAACCTTGATACAGTTCTTCATCTGCTTGTCGTTTTACATAGCTGGGAATGTCAGATGGTAAACTACCCCCAACTTTGTAATAATTAAAAGCTGACATAATTGATACGCCAGAGTTCATTTGTGTGGATAATAAAAATTAATTGTTACAACTTAGATGGGATTACTATATCACATTGAGGTAAGAATTCAGGTGGGGTGATAAGATCCCCGACTTCTTTTATTTAGAGAACTCCACAGAAAGAAATACCCAATGTCATTCTGTTCGCGCAGCGTGGCGTTAGTCATATGAAACGAAGTGAAATGAAGCAATCGCCAGGGTTGTGATTGCTTCCCTTCCCTCCCAATGACTGTAAATATTTTTGTCTAATTACTTATTGTGTCCACAAATTATAAATTGATGTCAGAAGTCGGGGATCTGGGTATAAACGAGTGCTATAGCTGAATACTTACACATTGAGACTGTCAACTTTCCAACCTTTCTCCAAAATACTGACGGTACAACTCACAGCGAGGCATAACTTGATTATTTTGCCATTTAATTAGTCCTATGCTGTACAATTGATATCCAAGTATGGAATCTAATTGTGCTGGTTCAGTAGTGCTAATAACCTTTGTGAATGCTGCTGCTAGTCTTGTATTTTCCCTGAGCATTCCCAATAGCCGACGTAAATGCTGAGTATAAATACCCACATCTGTAGGAGCATCTCGCAATAACTGTTTGATATCTCCCCACTTTCCGGGAGCAGGTTGAGCGAGGTGATAAAATGCTATCCGAACTAAATATGGATGACCTCCTATCATAGCCATCAATTTTTGCACTAAACTATGATTCCAATTAAGTTGATGACGCTGTGCTAAATCTTGTACTTGTTCTGCGGTAAACTCCGTTAATTCTACTGGTTCTCCCACATTAAAAGGTGAATGGTTGATATCTAATAATCCATAATTTTCGGTGGAATGCACCACAACTAATCGCAGTTGTTTCCAAATATCTCGATTATTAGCTTCTTCATGACAGCTTCGCAATAGTCCAAAAAAGTCTTGAGAAATTTGAGGGTAGTTAAAAACTCGATCTATTTCATCACAAGCTAACACTAAAGGACTATTAATTTCTTTAAGAATGTAGTTTTGTAGATAGGTTTTACAACTAATTTTACTACCAATAGGCTGCTTCCAAAAATCATCAACCCGATCTGTAATCCCTAATTCTAGGCTAATGTACGTACAAAACCAACGTAAAAAATTATCTAAATTGCTAAAGTTTGATTCATCTACATCTTGTAGATTTATGCGTACTGTTAGATAATCATATTTACGTGATTGAGCTAAAATTCTGTCAAGTAGTGAGGTTTTTCCCATCTGTCTTGGTGCTTTGATGCGAATAAGTGCAGCAGGTTGAGCGATCGCTTGATAACATAAAGATTCAATCGTATAATTTTGAGACTCAATGGAGTATCGCTCTACATAAAAGGGAGAATTTAGGGATACTGGGTTATGAGGAAGTTCCAGTCTGTTCATAGATAAAACTATTTGTGGTGTTTTTCGTTTTTCTCTTTCCCGATACAGTGCTTGACGAAAATTACTTTTACTCACTGGTTCTCCAATAATATCTGTGAGCTTTTTCCATAATTTAGCACCAACATCATTTTGAATATATGTAGTAGTTAAATGTAGTGCTGTAGCAATATCTTCATACCTTTTCCCTTCCCAACTTCCTTTGAGTACCTGTACTTCCACATCGCTTAGATGTTTGTCAGTATATTTCCATACAATTTCATCCACAAATTCTTGAATTTGCTCCCAAGATATATCTACTTTGAAAGACATAAATAATATACATAAAATCAATGTTCATTATTTTACCGTAATTTGATTATTGGATCAAGCAATTATCCTAATTTATGGGTCAGATCCCCGACTTCTTTAAGAAGTCGGGGATCTTGGGGATCTTATTGTTCTACCTTACTTTTCCCTACTTTTTAATTAATAAATATAACTCCCACTTATTTTTTACTACTGATTTGAGTTTAAATTGCTGCTAAACCTAGATAAATATTCCCTATTTTTTAGTGTTTGAACTTTCTCCAAATCCACCCATAATAAAAACATCAAATCAAAAGATATGAAACAAGAAACTTAAACAGCAAAATGGGTACCCTCGCTTCTTCTTGATTTATTCATCAATTAATCTCAATGGAGAAATGAGCCATGATATTTACATTATCAATGATAGGAAACATTATTAATGGTGATGATGAGGATGATGATCCAATCGTTCCTCCCAATTGATATTATATCGAAAAAAATTACAGCGATTTTCCTATTTATTAGGACTTACGCAAAATATCTCTCAGAGGATGTTTTTAAAGTGGTATCCCGTAATTTTCATCACATTGTTACCCCCCTTTATAAGGGGAAAGGGGGGTAATTTAACTTGTGTCTACACGATAGCTTGTAAAGGGGGGAAACAATAAAAATCCAGTTCCCTCCCCTTTATAAGGGGAGGGTTAGGGAGGGGTAAAACATTTGATACAACAATCATGACTTTTCAAACAACCTCTTAAACTCTCTTTCCATCGTGTCCTTCGTTCCTATCCCTGCGGGACGCTACGCGAACGTGGTTCATTCTTTTGTGACTTGTGCGTAAGTCATATTTATATCGCTGTTTCCATAATATTTCTCATAGCATCAAGTTTCCAAATTTCTAGTTCTGGTAAATGCCATTGAACACTTTTTAATTCTTGCTCTTGGGAATAAGATTCTAAGAATTTTCTCCAGAATATTAGAGAATTTTCTTTATCTCCTACTGCTGCTTGGACTTGTGCTAATAAACAATAGGCTGGAACATAATCATTTTCCAATTCTAAAGATATGAATAAATGCTGTTTTGCTTGTTCATAAAAATTTTGCTGAAAATAAGCCCAACCAAGGTTTTTATGTAATGCAGCTTTGACTGTATGATCTTTAACCTTTGATAAAATTGGCGAAATCATTTCCACAGCAGCAGAACTATTTCCTTGTAAAATTTCCAATCGAGCTAAATTATTAATTGCAGCTTCTCCAGCCCGATTTTGATATTGCATAGCAATTTTATAATGTTCACAAGCTTGAGTCCAATGATCTATTTTTTCGTAAGTTGCTCCCAAATTATAATGAGCCGCTGCTAAATCAGGTTTAAATTCAATTGCTAATTTTAAATAGGATAAGGCTGTGTTAAGATCACTATTCAAATAGTGTTGATATCCGGTTTTATTCAGAGATTTAGCAATTTGTTTCTTCTCCTGCTCATTGCAATTAAAACGCAGTATAAATTTCTTAAATTCTTCATTTATGGGTTGGTTGACTGATAGTAATTGTAATATAAATTCGCAGATATTATTGTCATCTTTATCTGTAATTTCTGCTACTTTATCTGTAAATTTAAGCTGATATTCAGTTAGTAAGTTAGGCTTATACTTAGCAACCAGTGTCACTAACTCTGAGCGTTTGTAGCGGCGACTATCAGTATGTTCACTCCTCAGTCCAAATTTTTCACATATTCTTTCAATATGTTTTCTGACTGTAGGCTCTCCAATTTCCATAGCTACTGCTATATCTGCATCTGTTTCACCCGCTAATATCCTTTGCAAGACTTCCTTTGGTCTGGTTGTCAGGTTTTCAAATATAAGTTCAAACTGTTGTTGGTTCATCTTTTGATTATACCAGGATTTTATTCACAGACGTGACTATTTTTATTAAAATTATTCCTAACTTCTATATAGGGTTTGCTGATAGCGTAGCGTAAGCCATAAAAGTCGTCTGTGAGGGCATTTTTTTGTAAGAATGTTGACCTTTTTGCTGAAATATCCTCCACTGCTTAGAGAAGTCGGGGATCTGAAACTCCCGACGTATGGCTATGCTACGCAAGCTATACTCAAAACTGCTAGAAGCTGGACCTTTTTATCATAAGTAATTGGACAAAAATATTTACAGTCATTGCGAGCGAAGCGAAGCAATCACAACCCTTGCGATTGCTTCATTTTACTTCGTTCCATATGGCTAACGCCACGCTGTGCTTACGCAATGACATTGTGTAATTAATTCTGTCCCACTACTTACAAAGAACAAGTTCAAAGCCTCTCCAGTATTAAATATTATTCCTTTTCCCTCTCCTCTTAGGAGAGGGTTAGGGAGAGGTGCGGGGAGAGGTTTAAGTAATTGGACCAAAATATTTACAGTCATTGTGAGCGAAGCGAAGCAATCACAACCCTTGCGATTGCTTCATTTCACTTCGTTCCATATGGCTAACGCCACGCAACGCTTACGCAATGACATTGTGTAATTAATTCTGTCCCACTACTTACCAGAGGGGTTTCATATTTGGTTAAACTATTAACCGTTTTCAGTAAGTAGGTGAACAGAAAATTTAAAGGTATGTGAAGAAAAGTAAAATCACTCAAAACTCTCTTCCTCTTCCCTGTTCCCTGTTCCCTTGCCCCAACGACAATTTTTAACGCCCACCTACTTGTATCAAAATCAAATAGGAGCCTAGGGACTTCCAATTAAAAAAATACCCAAAAATTTCTTGTGGTGGGGGACGAAAAGCCCGCTAATCATCAAGGACGGGCAGGATGCCCATCCCACAAAATTGGGTAATTTATTTTTTGGTGTTCCCCTATATTTAAAATTTACTTTTATGCGTTGACAACGACGAGGTTTTTATGTCACTATTGTGACTAAATAAATATGTCACAAGAACCAAATCACGCACTCCGTATAATACAACAATCAACTCACCCTTGTAATACTAACTTTGCCAAAAGAGTAAATGACCATTGAAGAAGTGATAATTACGGATAGAGAAGCTCTTGTACTAGTTGAACAGTTATTAAAGCGGGGACGCTTGAGAACAGTTCAAGAGATTGTATTCCGTCAGTCTTGGACTGGACAGACGTACTTAGACATGGCTATAGATTCCGATTACGATCTTGGTTACATTAAAGACGTTGGCTCAGAACTATGGCGATCGCTCTCCCAAGCTTTAGGAGAAAAAGTCACCAAAAGCAACCTGCACAAAGTCTTGAAGCGAATTATACAGGAACAATAAATCAGCAATAGTAAACAACAATTTAATAGACATATTAGCATTTTTAAGCCGATGGCTTTTAGTCCTGACGCTCAATTTATTGCAAGTGCTAACAATGACCATATAGTTAAAGTATGGCATCTAGCCACAGGAAAATGTGTGCAAACTCTAGAAGGACATAATGCTTGTGTATGGAGTGTTGCTTTTCATCCCACAGAGCAAATCTTAGCCACAGCAAGTGAAGATAACACAATCAAGTTGTGGAATCTGGAAACTGGATGCTGTGTACAAACTTTGAAAGTCTAAAGTTTGGTCAGTTTATTCCATCTCATTAAACGTATCTTTAAGCACAGAACGCGCTGCTAAATGATTACGAGTAGAAGTGAGAATTTCCGCTTCTCGTTCTAAACGAGCAACTGTATCCTGGATTTCTAATAATGCTTGCTGTTCGGGAGCAACACCATAGAGATTACTCGCTATCCAATAAGATAGTTCTGTGGGTAAATCTGGTAAATCGTTTGGTAATTCAATTTCTTGTTCTGTTAACTTGGACGAAAGACGAACTACATCCCGCAATAGTTGTTCTACATCTGAAGCTAAAGGACGTAAATCCTTAGCTGGCGGTTGATCTTCAATCCATTCTACCAAACCGACGCGATAGGGCTTTTCGCGGACATATTCTAACACCCGAAATCTTTGTTGTCCTAAAGCTAATAGCTTGATTCTGTCATCGGGTAGCCGCTGATAATGAAGAATTTCCGCACAACAACCAACATTAGCAATTGTCCCTTTGGTGGGATCAATCATCAATACCCCAAATCGGCGATCGCTCTCCAAAATCGTATTCATCATGATTCTGTAGCGAAATTCAAAGATATGTAGAGGTAATGGTCTAGTCGGAAATAGAACCACTTCGGGTAATGGGAATAGAGGTAGTTCACGCACTGCAATTTTAGAGGAAGATGTCATGGTTATTTGAGTATAAATTGTATTCTTAAAGTATTATATTGTTCTCTAATTTACCCGCACTTTGTTTATATTTTATCATTAAGAAAACAAGAGATCCCCGACTTTTCTAAAAAGTCGGGGATCTTATTTATTGACTAATGACAAACTTACAATTTGACTTCAATATCTACACCAGAAGGCAAATCCAGCTTCATGAGTGCATCAATAGTTTTAGAAGAAGGCTGGTAAATGTCAATAATCCGGCGATGGGTGCGGGTTTCAAAGTGTTCGCGGGAATCTTTATCTACGTGAGGCGATCGCAGTACGCAATATATCTTGCGTTTTGTGGGTAAAGGAATTGGTCCGATAGCTGTGGCGTTGGTACGGTTAGCGGTGTCTACAATCTTCTCGCAAGATGTATCTAATAAACGTCGGTCAAATGCCTTCAAGCGAATTCTAATCTTCTGCTGCTGTAGAGTTGCCATTTTTAGTTTTCCAGGTTCGGTAAATTTTAGACTTTAGATTTTAGATTTTTAGATGTTAAATTCCATCCCAAATCTGAAATTTAAAATTGTTTATGGGAATAGAAAGGAGCAGAGATTATATAATTCATCTCTACTCCTTTTGAATAAGAGCAAAAAGGTGAGTGTTATTTCAAGATTTTAGCGACAACGCCAGCACCGATAGTCCGTCCACCTTCACGAATAGCGAAGCGCATACCTTGTTCAATAGCGATCGCATTGATCAATTCTACTGTTACCTTGATGTTATCGCCAGGCATAACCATTTCCACATCTTTACCATCACTATCGGTAAAGGCTTTGATTGTACCAGTTACATCAGTTGTCCGCACATAGAACTGAGGACGATAACCGGAGAAAAATGGTGTTTTCCGACCACCTTCTTTCTCTGTTAAAACGTAAACTTCACCTTCAAACTGAGTGTGAGGTGTAATTGAGCCTGGTTTAGCTATTACCATACCCCGCTCAATGTCTTCCTTTTTCATACCGCGTAGTAGTACACCCGCGTTATCCCCAGCCATACCTTGATCAAGGCTCTTCTTGAACATTTCGATCCCAGTGACTGCGGTAGTCTTGGTATCTCTGATACCTACCAATTCTACAGTATCACCGACTTTAACAACACCACGCTCAATCCGTCCAGTAGCCACAGTACCGCGACCTGTGATGGTGAACACATCTTCTACAGCCATCAAGAAGGGCTTATCTATAGCCCGCTCAGGAGTGGGAATGTAAGCATCTACAGCATCCATCAATTCATAGATCTTATCTACCCACTTATTCTCACCGCGCTGGGTTTTAGGATTCTCAGTCATTGCTTGCAGAGCTTGTAGACCTGAACCTTTGATAATGGGAATATTGTCACCATCGAAATCATAGTCGGTGAGCAGTTCCCGCAATTCCATTTCTACCAATTCCAGCAATTCCTCGTCATCCATCATATCTTCCTTGTTCAAGAAGACGACCAGACTAGGAACACCCACTTGTTTTGCCAAGAGGATGTGTTCACGGGTTTGGGGCATAGGACCATCTGTGGCTGCAACTACGAGGATGCCTCCATCCATTTGCGCCGCACCAGTGATCATGTTTTTCACATAGTCAGCGTGTCCAGGACAATCTACGTGAGCATAGTGGCGTTTTTCGGTTTCATACTCAACGTGGGCAGTATTGATTGTAATACCCCGTGCCTTTTCTTCAGGTGCATTATCAATTTGGTCATAGCCTTTAGCCACAGCGTTACCCATAGCCGCTAAGGTCATTGTAATGGCTGCTGTTAAAGTAGTTTTGCCGTGGTCAACGTGACCAACAGTACCGATATTAACGTGAGGTTTATTTCTTTCAAACTTTGCGCGTGCCATGAATAATCGTTTCCTTTTTTAATTAAGCGTTCCCTTTACTTTTTGAAATGATGCCCTCAGCCACGCTGCGAGGCACCTCTTCGTAGGTACTAAACTCCATTGTAAAGATACCTCGACCTTGGGTTTTCGACCGGATATCAGTGGCATAACCAAACATGGTTGCCAATGGAACTTTCGATACCACTTTTGCCAGTCCCTGTTCAGTGCTTTGGCTTTCAATCTGTCCCCGACGGGAGATTAAATCACCAATCACGTTACCGATGTAGTCTTCAGGTACTTCAACTTCAACTTTCATGATCGGCTCTAAGATCACAGGAGAGGCTTTTGTAGCCGCTTCCTTGATTGCCATAGAACCGGCAATTTTGAAAGCCATTTCTGAAGAGTCTACATCATGGTAAGAACCATGTATTAATGTGGCTTTGACATCAATGAGTGGATATCCGGCTAAAATACCAGATTCACAACATTCTTTCATGCCCTGTTCAGCCGGTCCTATGTACTCTTTAGGTACAATCCCACCGACAATTTTAGAAACAAAGACAAAACCTGTACCGGGTTCACCTGGTTCTAAATTGATCACCACGTGACCGTACTGACCCTTACCACCACTCTGGCGGATAAATTTACCATCAATTTTCTCGACGGCTTTGCGAATGGTTTCGCGGTAAGCCACTTGGGGCGCACCAACGTTTGCTTCTACTTTAAATTCCCGTAACATCCGATCTACGAGAATTTCTAGGTGCAATTCTCCCATGCCCGCAATTACGGTTTGGTTGGTTTCTGGATCAACACGCACACGGAAGGTGGGGTCTTCTTCACTCAAAGATTGCAGCGCTTTGGAAAGCTTATCCATGTCGTTCTTGGTTTTGGGTTCAACCGCTACCGAGATCACAGGTTCAGGAATAAACAGGGATTCCAGAATTACTGGGAAACCTTCATCACAAAGGGTATCACCTGTCAATGTGTCTTTCAATCCCAAAGCAGCACCTAAATCACCCGCCCGTAGTTCATCTACGTCTTGTCGGTCATCTGCTTTCATCAGCACTAACCGAGAGATCCGTTCTTTTTTATTCTTGCTGACGTTAAGAACGTAACTACCTTTCTTCAGCACCCCAGAATAAACACGAACGAAGGTGAGGCGACCGTAAGGATCAGCCATAATCTTAAATGCCAAAGCTGATAATGGTTCTTCATCATCAGCATGACGTTCAACGGGATCACCGTTGAGCAGTGTGCCTTGAATTGGTGGAACTTCCAGTGGTGATGGTAGGTAATCTATCACCGCATCCAACATCAATTGCACGCCTTTGTTCTTAAAGGCTGAACCGCAAAGCACTGGTACGATTGTCCCAGCAATTGTTCCTTTACGGAGAGCAGTACGGATTTCTGCTTCTGTCAGTTCTTCGCCATCGAAGTACTTATTCATCAGCGTGTCATCAGTTTCTGATACTGCTTCTACCAACTTGGTGCGGTATTGGGCTGCTTTTTCGGCTAGTTCGGCGGGAATTTCTATGGTTTGGATATCAGTTCCTTGATCGTTTGTGTACATATATGCACACATTTTCACCAAGTCTATAATCCCTTTAAATTCAGTTTCACTACCGATAGGCAGTTGAATAGCAATGGCGTTAGCTCGCAAGCGATCGACCATTTGGTCATGCACTCTATAGAAGTTCGCACCAGTGCGATCCATCTTATTAATAAAGGCAATGCGAGGGACTTTATAGCGGTCTGCTTGTCGCCATACTGTTTCTGATTGTGGTTGGACACCACCTACGGAACAAAATACAGCGATTACACCATCTAATACTCGCATGGAACGTTCAACTTCAATTGTGAAGTCCACGTGACCGGGAGTATCAATAATGTTAATTTGATGATCATTCCAACTGGTACTAATGGCAGCAGCAGTGATGGTAATTCCCCGCTCCCGTTCCTGTTCCATCCAGTCTGTAACAGCAGTTCCTTCGTGAACTTCGCCAATTTTATGAATGATCCCAGAGTAAAATAATATTCTCTCTGTTGTCGTTGTTTTGCCCGCATCTATATGCGCCGCAATGCCGATATTGCGTACTTTCTCTAGCGGGTTCGTGCGTGCCACAGTTACCTCCTAACGTTGTCGCCTCATGATATCTCGTATATTACTCTTTGTTAAGATTCTATACTTTTACGGAAAACCGTCTTTTTTTGTTAGCCTAGCTAGGCAGTTGCCTTTTTGGGCATTAGCTATAAATTCTACGATATACCGCACACGAGAAGACGATATATCGTTTTTCTAGTTAGTAACGATAATGTGCAAACGCTTTGTTCGCTTCCGCCATCCGATGTGTTTCTTCGCGCTTACGAATAGCACTACCAGTTTCATTCGCAGCATCCATTAATTCATTAGCTAGTCTCCCAGCCATAGTTCTTCCTGGACGTTGGCGAGAATACTGCACCAACCACCGCAACGCTAGGGTAGTACCGCGATCTGTACGTACTTCCATTGGTACTTGGTAAGTTGCTCCACCAACTCGGCGAGCTTTTACTTCTACTAATGGTGTAGCGTTACGCACTGCTTTTTCAAAAGTTTCTAATGGACTTCCACCAGTGCGTTCTTCAATAGTTTTCAAAGCGTCATAAACTATTCTTGCGGCAATTGATTTTTTGCCATGACGCATTATCCGTCGCATCATCATGCTGATTAGGCGACTATTATACACTGAGTCAGGCGGGACTGCACGCCTTTGACTAACACCACGACGAGACATACTTCATCCTTGAATACGGAATTTGACCACGAAATTATATGCTATCAGAACACAGGAAACTAAAAGCGGTTTAATTAGCCGCTGATTTTTCCTGCATTTTCCTTTATGGCTTGCGCCATGCGATCGCTATCAGTTGAGAGGAGGCTGAATTAATTCACTTATTATCTGCTACCAGACACAGAAGACGACAACGTAATCAACTTTAAAATTTAGATTAAAGTGCTGTTATCGTTGACAAGATTATCTTCTCCAAACTCATACAACTTGTTTTTATGCCAGATCCAGTTTGATTTTCTGAAAAAAAATTCGTTACTGCTGGTTTATTACGCAGTTTGCAGGGAGGACGATTAACCGTATTTAACGCGATTAACCGCCGCCTACCTATTTTTTACCTGCTTTTGGGAGCTTAGTTCCATATTTGGAACGGCCTTGTTTGCGGTCTTTAACTCCGGCTGTATCTAATGTGCCACGGATAATGTGGTATCTAACTCCGGGCAAGTCTTTGACCCGACCACCACGAATCATAACTACGGAATGTTCTTGTAAGTTATGACCGATACCTGGGATGTAAGCTGTTACTTCAAATCCAGAGGTAAGTCTTACCCTGGCTACCTTGCGGAGTGCTGAGTTAGGCTTTTTAGGTGTAGTTGTGTATACTCTGGTGCAAACGCCTCGCCGTTGCGGGCATTGCTTCAGAGCAGGGGACTTGGTTTTTTGACGCGCTAGTTCGCGTTCACTACGTATTAGCTGCTGTATTGTTGGCATGAGTTACAGCGCGTGAAGCTGCTTTATGATCTAAGTTTTAACAAATCCTGATTATATCTTTTTTTTTGATTTTCTGTCAATCATTTTTGGGAGGGAATAGGGAACAGGGGAAGTAGGGGAAGTAGGGGGAGTTGGGGGAGTTGGGGAAGTTGGGGGAGTTGGGGGAGTTGGGGGAGTTGGGGGAGTTGGGGGAGTTGGGGGAGTTGGGGG
>NZ_JAAVWA010000016.1:0-111625 GCF_017355725.1 Anabaena sp. 54 | reverse complement strand
TTATTTTACCATTAGGACTAAAAGCAATACTGGTCACTAACCCACTAAGTGGAAAAGTATTGATGATTTTTCCTTGAAGATTCAACAAGGTTACTATTTTATCGTCACTGGCTATTGCAATTATTTTACCATTAGGACTAAAAGCAATACTGGTCACTAACCCACTAAGTGGAAAAGTATTGATGATTTTTCCTTGAGAATTTAACAAAGTTACTGCTTTGTCATTGCTGGGTATTGCAATTATTTGAGAATTGGGACTAAATGGTATGCTCGTTACAAACCCATTGATTTGAAAAGTATTGATAATTTTTCCTTGATAATTCAACAAGGTTAAAGTTTTGCCATCATCTGCTGTAGCAATTACTTCACAATAGGGAGTAAAAGTAATGCTTTTGATAACTTGATTAAGTTTTAAAGTTGCAAGGAATTGTTTTTCAATAAAATTATGATTGCTTTCTTGATTTATTGCAGTACAATCAGTAGATTTATCTTTTAATACATATTTATTTAATATGTATAGAAAAAAAAACTTAATAGAAAAATTATAAAACCATAGATTACTGGACTTATTTTTGTGATTTTTTTCTCATTAATATTAGAGTCAGATTTATTAGGTGAATTCGATAGTTCTAGGTCTCTTTCTGATTGGTCTCGCCAGTTACTCATAATTTTCTTTCCTAAGATTTATCAAGATTTTTTAACGATTCACTATATTTTTTTAAATCTTGTGTTAATTCTACTAACCCGTCACCTCTTGTAAAACTACCAATTATTGGTTTATATACAAAACCTCTAGCTCTCTGACTTATGTTTTGGTTAAGTTCACGATATTCTGTAAGAACCTTTTCTTTATCTATATTCTTATCCATCTCATTCAATATGTCAAATTTATTTATAAAAAGACAAAAATATTTAATATTTTTACCAACAAGTCCAAAAACACAATCTAAAGCTGTGGGACTCCATTCTTTTATATGTTGTTGCACACGTTTTTGCCATGTTTGACGCACTAAATCCATGTCAATTTCTGATCCAGGCTCAGGAGTGTAAACTAAATCAACTACAATTATTATGGAGTCTATTCCATTAAATGTCATCGGTGAATAAGGTACTTTTTGTTCTGACATTAATCCCTTGATGAGAACACCTATATTTTGACCAGGATAATCTGCTATATAAAATTTATATGTGTTACCATTTTTATCAATAGATTCGCTAAGAGATTTATAGTTAGCATAGTCCCTCGTTGACATTTCTGAGTTTCCTTGATCTACTAAATGTCCTATTAGTGTGGTTTTACCAGAACCACCCAAGCCAACAAGTAGGATAGAGTTTCTAAATTCACCTGGTTCAAGAGGTTTACGCTTATCTAATTTATTAAGAGTATCTTCTTCTATTTTTTTTGTTTCTCTTCTAAGATAAACCACAAAATAGCCAGATAATGCTGGTATAACAGCCATTAGCGCGGTTAATAATACATTTTTATTATTATCATTGTTTGTATTATTACTATTATTTGTCTCATTCTGAGATAATAAAAATGGTTTTTCATTTACATTTAATTGAGATTGAATATTAAAAATATTTTCAGCTTTTACGGAGTCTACTTTCGCCACAAAAGAAGCGATTATAATTATATAAAATGCCAAAAGTGATTTCATGGGATAAATGTAAAATATTTTTTGATACCAGAGTTACGATTATCATGTTATTTAGTAAACTTAGATGTTTTTAATTTTTTTTTAAGAATTTTTAATAAAAAGAATACACATGGATTTTGCAAAGTATTCAATTTTACAAAGTAAGTCTCTCCTAAGAAATTACCACTAACACACCACATTGAGGAGCGATCGCTAAATCCCCCACTTGTGATAAATATCCAATATATGGGTTTAGAGGTTGTTTGAAAAGTTTTAGGTTGTGATTTTAGGAACTCACAGATCCACCTTAGTCAGGGCGGAACTAGAGTCAAAGTCCCCCTTTTTAAGGGGGATTTAGGGGTATCTAAAAATATTTGATACACCATAAGAGACTTGTTCAAACACCCTTTTAGTATTGCGAAACCCTTCTCACCGTTAAAATTAAAGCATCTTCTGAGCCTTTAATAAATCCCCTGGCAGAAAAGCCCCATTTTCCGTAATAATGGCGGTAATTAAATCCGCAGGTGTGACATCAAAAGCCGGGTTATAAAATTCCACACCTGGAGGAGTAAGGATAGTTTCACCAATTTGATAAATTTCTGCTGGGTGACGTTCTTCAATAGGGATTTGACTACCATCAATTAACTCAAAATCTACTGTAGATAAAGGTGCAGCTACAAAGAAAGGAATATTATGAGCTTTTGCCACAATAGCTAAACTATAAGTTCCGATTTTATTAGCAGCATCGCCATTAGCAGCTATTCTATCAGCACCCACAACTACAGCATCAATTAAACCTTGTTTCATGCAGTGGGCAGCCATATTATCGGTAATTACTGTCACCGGAATCCCTTCTTGGACACATTCCCAAGTGGTGAGTTTTGCACCTTGTAACCGGGGACGAGTTTCGTCTGCATATACTCTGGCTAAACGTCCTTCTTTCCACGCAGAACGGACTACACCTAATGCTGTACCATAACCAGCGGTAGCTAAAGCCCCAGCGTTGCAGTGAGTGAGTATAATTAGTTTTTCTGGGGTTTGCGGTAATGCCGCCAAACCATGATCACCGATCGCTTGACAGGTTTGCAAATCTTCGGCATTGATCTTTTGGGCAGTTTCTAAAAGGGCTTGTTTAATTTCGGCGACTGTTCCCATGGTTTCATAAGCCGTTTGCATCATTCTGCCAATTGCCCAAAACAAATTTACCGCAGTGGGACGGGTAGAACGCAACAAATTAGCTACTGTTTCCAGTTTAGCTAAAAACTCTTGGCGATGGCTGGTTTCAATTTCCCTTGCCCCCAAATACATTCCATAAGCCGCAGCCACCCCAATCGCCGGCGCACCCCTCACAATCATGGTTGTAATGGCTTGTGCCATATCTTCACTGCGGTGAATCTCCACCACTGTATATTCATTAGGTAAGCGAGTTTGATCAATCAGTGAGACTGAATTATTGTGCCAAATAACGGGATAAACCATATTGTCAGTTGTTGGTTGTCAGTGGTCAGTTGTCAGTTGTTGGTTGTCAGTGGTCAGTTGTCCGTGGCAATTAATGACAGGGGCTTTTTAGATGTAATTCTCAATCATTATTAAATTTATTCCCTCTTGCCTCTTGCCCCTTGCCTCTTGCCTATTCCCTCTTGCCTCTTGCCTCTTGCCTCTTGCCTATTCCCTATTCCCTCTTGCCTGTTCCCTGTTCCCCCAAATTAAGTTAAACAAGAAAGATGAAAATTACTAAAAAAATCAACAATTGGTTGGAAACCTGGGCTGCTGCACCTGCTTATGGCGGTTGGGTGTTGGCGGGAATCTCTGTGTGTTATTTGGGTGCAGGGATTAATACTATGGCTGGCTGGCTGTATGTGATTAGTGGGGTTAGTTTTGCGCTTTTGGGGGTGTCGGCTTTTGTTGCACCGCGATCGCTCACAGGTATAATTGTGAAGCGTCGTCCTATTGCACCAGTAACCGCCGGTGATGCACTGAAAATTGAAATAGAAATTCAAAATCAGAAAAAACGATTTTCTAGTCTATTACAAATTAGAGACATTCTCCCATTTATTCTTGGTCAACCAGTCCAGCAAAATATTGAAGCTATTCCACCACAAGAGAGTTATCAGTGCATCTATTATCACCCTACCCAACAGCGTGGTATTTACCGCTGGCACACAGTAGAATTAGTCACAGGTGCGCCCTGGGGTTTATTTTCCTGTCGTCGTCCTCGTCAGTGTGAAGCTAGGGCGACTGTTTATCCCACCGTTTTACCCTTGACTACCTGCCCCTTAATTGATGAAATCGGACAAGATGATAGCCAAAGGGGAGATCCGCGTGGTAAACCTTTACAGATGGCAACAACGGGATTAGTGCGATCGCTACGTCCCTATCGCATTGGTGATCCTACTCGGTTGATTCATTGGCGGACGAGCGCTCGCTATGGAGAATTACGAGTCCGAGAATTAGAAGTAATTACCGGGGGACAAGAAATTATCATTGCCATAGATAGTTCCTTTATATGGCAACAAGAATTATTTGAACAAGCCGTGATTGCCGCCGCTTCCCTGTATTTTTATGCCCAAAAGCAGAAACTGCAAGTGCAACTATGGACATCAGCCACTGGTTTAACTACAGGTAATATCTCCGTTCTCGAAACCTTAGCAGCCACCAACCCCACCGAAAAAAACAGCTTACCACCAGATCACCGCCCCCTCATTTGGCTAACCCAAAACTCTTTCACCACATCTTCCTTACCTTCGGGTAGTCGTTGGCTACTGTGGCAAAATCCAGATTCAGCCACACCAAACCTCATTAATCGGGAATATCCCGGCATCATCGTCCAAAACGAACAAGAACTACAACCCCAACTACAAAAAGCCCTCAGTTTATTTTGAAACTTATTTTGAAACGATTTCTCACACTGAGCCTGATGTACAATGCAAAGAAACATGGAAATTTATAAACAGCACAACCAATGGTCACATCAGAAGTGAATTCAAAATCCAGCGATAAAAGCCTAGAAGCAATGCGGCATTTTTCCGAACAATACGCCAAACGGACGGGAACATTCTTCTGTTCTGAACCTTCCGTTACCGCAGTTGTCATCGAAGGACTAGCCAAGCATAAAGACGAACTCGGTGCGCCCTTATGTCCTTGTCGTCACTACGAAGATAAAGAAGCCGAAGTTAACGCCGCTTTTTGGAACTGTCCCTGCGTACCCATGCGCGAACGCAAAGAATGTCACTGTATGCTATTCCTCACACCTGAAAATGAATTTTCTGGGGACAAACAGGAAATTTCTCTCGATTGTATTAAAGAAGTTCGGGATAGCATGGGATGAGCGAAATCATGCCTGAAGAGTTTTGGCAAGGTGTAGAACAGTTCAATGCTGGACAGTTCTACGCTTGCCATGACATTCTTGAAGCACTCTGGATCGATAGTATCGAACCAGATAAAACTTTTTATCAAGGTATTCTCCAAATTGCTGTAGGACTATATCATCTGGGTAATCATAACCAACGGGGGGCAATGATTCTTTTAGGCGAAGGTAGTAATCGTCTTCGGCGTTATCTACCTAGCTACGGCGGTATTAATGTGGAAGAATTACTAACTGAAAGTGTGGATTTGTTAAAAACACTACAACAAGAAAGTCTACAACCAATGGCAAATAGAGAATTGGCTCAAAATCAAGTTAGGCTTTTACCTATTATTTCCCTGTCTAAACTATGATTTGTGGGATTTTGATGATTTTTCTGATGGATTTTATGAATCTTTTGTTGGTGTATCAGATTCGGTAACAATTAACAAATTTTGCCAGTTGTGATCAAAGATTTTCAACGCGAAACTAAAGTTAAAAAAAACCGTCCGTTTTGGCTATAGGACTGATATTTTATTTTCCTATTCCCCGTTCCCTATTCCCTAGCTTCTATGATACCTCCTTATCAATTACTAAAATCACGGATACGCCGCTTAGGATTAGCCCTGGCACTGCCAATTTCCCTTGTAGGTGTTGCAGGATTGCCCAGCCAATTGCTACCAGCTACAGCCCAATCTGGGGGAAATCGTCCCCTGACTATTCGCTCTGATACCCAAGAATATGACGCGAAAACTCAAGTAATTACTGCTCGTGGCAATGTGCAAATGGTCTACCCGGCTCGGCAAATTCAAGCCACATCTGCTCAAGCTCAATACTTTAGTAAAGAAAAACGGATTGACTTCAGTGGTAATGTTTACATTTTACAACAGGGTAGCAATAGCATTCGTGCCGAAAAAGTCACCTATTTAATTGACGAAGGCAGATTCATCGCCTTACCCCAATCTAACCGTCAGGTAGAATCTATATATATGATAGAAGATTCTAATCCTAGTAGACAAACTACGAAACCAGCCCCAAAAACTCCAGCCTTAAAGCGTTCTAATTAGCATCTACACCTAGACAAAATCCCATAGTGAAAATTGTTTTAGAGAATATTCACAAATCCTACGGTAAACGATTAATTGTAAATCGTGTTAGCCTTTCTGTTAGCCAGGGGGAAGTTGTCGGTTTGCTTGGTCCTAATGGTGCGGGGAAAACGACAACATTTTATATTGCCACAGGTTTAGAAAAACCGAATCATGGCAAAGTGTGGTTAGACAATTTAGATATTACTAATTTCCCCATGCACGCAAGGGCTAGATTAGGTATTGGCTATTTAGCTCAAGAAGCAAGTGTATTTCGTCAGTTGTCAGTGAAAGAAAATATTCTCCTAGTATTTGAACAAACTCAAGTTCCCAGGAGAGAATGGAGACACAGACTACATACCTTATTACAAGAATTTCACTTAGAAAAGGTAGCTAATAGTAAAGGGATTCAACTTTCTGGTGGTGAACGACGACGCACAGAATTAGCGAGGGCTTTAGCAGCAGGGAAAGAAGGACCCAAATTCCTGTTTTTAGATGAACCTTTTGCGGGAGTTGATCCCATTGCTGTATCTGAGATTCAGGAGATTGTCAGTCAATTGCGCGATCGCGGTATGGGAATTTTAATCACAGATCATAATGTCCGCGAAACCCTAGCCATAACAGATCGTGGTTATATTATGCGTGAAGGACAAATTCTTGCTTTTGGCAACTCTGAAGAACTGTATAATAACCCCTTGGTGCGACAATATTATTTAGGTGATAATTTTGCAGTTTAAACTTTGCGCCTTTGTTCCTTTGCATCTACCCTGCGGGATCTCTAAGAGAGATTTCACGAAACATAATCATGATATCTAAACAGATTAAACCCTTCTCCAATTTAATTTCAATATTTTCATTTTCTATCATGGATCGCTATTTAGCGATGCAATTAATTTCACCATTTTTATTTGGTGTTGGTGCATTTACTTCTGTAGTTTTAGCAATTGATAGTTTATTTGAATTACTGCGAAAGGTTGTAGAATCCGGGCTACCTCTCAATATCGCCCTAGAGATTTTCCTCTTAAAGCTACCTTATGTCATGGTGTACTCTTTCCCCATGTCCACTTTGTTAGCTACTTTAATGACCTATAGTCGCCTTTCTAGCGAAAGTGAATTAATCGCTTTGCGGGGGTGTGGTGTTAGTGTTTATCGCATGGTTTTAACGGCTGTGGTGTTAAGTTTTGCCGTCACTATCATCACTTATTTATTTAATGAGCAAATTGCCCCCGCCGCAAATTACAAAGCCACTATCACCCTAGCACAAGCTCTCAAATCAGACCAACCTTCCTTTAAACAACAAAATATTTACTATCCTGAATATCGAGAATTTAAAGAAGCAGATGGTACTCGAAAAAAGATCCTTTCTCGCTTATTTTATGCTGACCAATTTGATGGTAAGCAAATGAATGGTTTAACAATTATAGATCGTTCCAGAGGCGGAGTTGATCAAATCGTTGTTTCCGAATCAGCTAAATGGAACACTCAAAAACAAGTTTGGGATTTTTACAATGGGACTATCTATTTAGTAGCGACAGATCGCTCATATCGGAATATTTTACGATTTGAACATCAGCAATTACAACTTCCTCGCACACCTTTAACCTTAGCCGAAAATAGCCGAGACTACGGCGAAATGAATATCTCCCAAGCCTTAGAACAATTAGAAATAGAACGTTTAGGTGGGAACAATCAAAAAATTCGCAAACTGCAAGTGCGAATCCAACAAAAAATCGCCTTTCCCTTTATTTGCGTTATTTTTGGCTTAGTTGGTTCAGTTATGGGTAGCATCCCTCAACGCACTGGACGTGGCACAAGTTTTGGTATTAGCGTGATTGTAATTTTTAGTTACTATTTGCTACTATCCGTCTCTGGAGCATTAGCACAAGCTGGTATTCTTTCGCCCTTCATTGGTGCTTGGTTGCCTAATTTATTTGGATTAGCCACAGGTTTGTTTTTGTTATTGCGAGTAGCCCAGCGTTAATATACAGTAAATCCCGCTAATTATCAAGGACGGGCAGGATGCCCATCCCACAAAATTGGGTAATTTATTTTTTGGTGTTCCCTAAAATCTAAAATTAGCGATCGCCGAGTCAGGAGTCAGGAGTAAAACTATTTTGCTGTCTGGCTTTGGAATAACTTAGTCAAAAAAAGGTTATATTATTTAATATACTCAGTAATTTGCTTGATTGTTTGATTCTAAACGTAGGGGTAAAGCAAAAGCTTAATGGTGTCAACTTAAGCTCAAATCCATGCCACACCTCGTTCCTAGTCTCTGACTAGGAATGCAGTTGATGAGGCTCTGCCTCTAATATCATTGAGGGCAGAGCCTTCTAGGATTCATTCCCAGTTAGAGACTGGGAATGAGATGAATTGAGTTCTTTGCGGGATAGATGTTTTACGTTAAGTTGACACCAATGAAGCTCTTGCTTTACCCCTACACATCTGGGTTCTTTGTCATTTGGCAAAAGTTTAAATCTCACCCGTGTTTAGTATATCTAAGTAGCCATCATGAACTATGTATACCAGAATATATGGAAAAACTTCTTATTCCCCCCTCGAAGAACGGGGAGGGCTAGGGGTGGGGTATTATTTTTAAGTCAGGTGGACGGCAAAAACCAAAATATGTGACGAAAAATGAGTAAAATCCGCACTGTCATCATTGAAGATCATGAACTCACTCGTCTCAGTATTTGCACAGCATTACAACGAAAAGACGAAATTGAACTAGTTGGACAAGCTAATAATGCTCGTCATGGATTGATCCAGTGATTGCCCGGATTCTTGTAGAAAAGGCCAAGCAAAAACAAGATTCTCTCAAATCCCATGATCATAAACAACTTATTAAAGTCGGTATTCTCTCAGACAGAGAATTAGAAGTGATAGAATTGATTACCAAAGGTTGTAGTAATAACGATATCGCCAAGAGACTTTATATTGCAAATGGAACTGTAAAAACCCACGTTTGTAATATTATGAACAAACTAGGTGCTAATGACCGTACCCAAGCAGCAGTAATTGCTATGCGTTCTGGCTTAGTTAAGTAGGCGGAAGGAGGAAAATCAAAATATATTTCGTTTTTTGCAATGGCTAAAACTCAACGACAATAACGCATTGAGGTAAATTTACATATCGGTATACACTTTTGGTTATTTCACGTCCACCTACTTAGTTATTAAAATTAAGGACACTTTATGGCTGGAAAAAAGTTAGATAAGCTCAAGCTCATGGTCGTAGATGACGAGCTAGATAACTTAGATGTCCTCTATCGCACATTTTGGAAAGATTTTAAAGTTTATAAGGCTAATAGTGCCACTGAAGCCTTAGCTATCTTAGAAAAAGAAGGTGAAATGGCTGTCATTATCTCCGACCAAAGAATGTCTGAAATGAACGGTAGCGAACTATTAAGTCTGACAGTGGAGCGGTTTCCTGATACAATTCGGATTTTGCTCACAGGTTTTACAGATGTAGAAGATTTAGTAGATGCAATTAACTCAGGTCGAGTATTTAAATACATTACAAAACCTTGGAATCCCACCCAACTCCAAACATTAGTCAATCAAGCTAGTGATACCTATCGCTTAGTTAAAAAACGATTAGCAGAATTATCTCGTGCCTTGCGACGGGAATCTTTATTTAATGCTGTAACAACAGCAATTAGAGAATCTTTAGACTATGACAATATGCTGCAAAAACTCGTTACTACAATTGGAGAAACATTTGCGGCTCATTATTGCTTAGTCAAACCAGTCGAAGATGATTCACTAACCGAAAGGCAATTTTGCTATCAAAATTCTCAATCTAAAATCTATGATTTACTTCCAGACCTTAGTAATTTAATTGCCGAGGTTTTCCAAACTCACCATTATGAAATAAAAGACGATATCTACGAAGACATCCCTTGTCAATATCTAATTTTTCCACTCATTTATCAACAGGATTTACTAGCTATTATTGCTATTTGTAAATTGGGAAGTGATCACATTTGGCATCAAGAAGATATTCAACTGATTACAGGTGTAGCAGAACAAGCAGCCTTAGCCCTTTCCCAAGCAAAACTCTATCAGAGTTTGCAAGAAAAACAACAACAAATTAACTTAGAGTTGGAAGTAGCCCGCCAAATTCAACATAACCTATTGCGGCAAACTTTACCAGAAATGGCAGGTGTAAAAGTCCAAGCTTGTTGCTATCCAGCACGAGAGGTAGGAGGTGACTTTTTTGAAGTGTTTGTTCATCCTAATGGTGATTTGTGGTTAGCAGTTGGTGATGTTTCTGGGAAGGGTGTGCCAGCGGCTTTGTTTATGGCTAGTACGATTTCTTTGCTGCGTCGGGAACTCTGTCAAGAAGTAGCAGTAGAGCCAAATCTCATCATGCAAAATCTGAATTATGCTTTGATTGATGATTTAATGACCAGTAATTATTTTATCACAATGATTTTAGCTCGTTATCACCCAATTACAAGAGAACTTGTCTATGCTAATTCGGGGCATATTTATCCTTTTGTGTGGTCAGAACAAGCCACTGTGAATGATTCTCCCCATTATCTGAAAGTTCGCAGTATTCCCTTGGGAATATTACCTAAATGGCAGGCTGAGTCCGGACGTTTGATTCTTGCTCCTGGAGATACATTACTCCTGACTAGTGATGGAATTACGGAAGCAACTGTATGGGAAACCTTAGACAGTTCGAGAACAACTCATCATTCTATGCTTAACCAAGAAGGTCTATGGCAACTTATTAAAAAACAATCTCAACCCCTTAATTTTGATAATTTATTAGCTCTTATTCAAGCCAATAACGATGTTCAAGAAGATGATCAAACTATACTGTCTCTGGAGGTTTTATAGGTTATGAAAAGTGAACTTCATGTTCCCAGTGACCTAAATTTTATCAATATTGCAGAACAATGGTTATTCGGATGCTTACAATTACAATTAGGGGAATCTGTTGATTGGATCAAACAATCAGGTCGCTTACGCTTGGTTTTAACAGAAGGATATTCTAATGCTGTGCGTCATGCCCATAAAAACAAGTCTGGATTAACAATTTTACTGCGGTTAGAACTGAAAGACCGAGATTTATCTATAGAGATTTGGGATTATGGTGAAGGTTTTGATTTATCTACTTACTTTCCTCCCAACCCCACAGAAAAGCAAGAAGGTGGTTATGGTTGGTTAATTATGAATCGGTTGATGGATAAGGTAGAGTATCAATTACAGGTGAATGGTGCTAATTGTCTGAAACTAGAAACTACTCTCCCCGAACTATTTCTGTAAGTTGTTAGTTATCAGTTGTCAGTTGTCAGTTGTCAGTTGTTGGTTGTTAGTTGTCATTGGGAAAATTCTTTCTCCCCCCCAACTCCCCCAACTTCCCCAACTCCCCCAACTCCCCCAACTCCCCCAACTCCCCCAACTTCCCCAACTCCCCCAACTCCCCCAACTCCCCCAACTCCCCCAACTCCCCCAACTCCCCCAACTCCCCCAACTTCCCCAACTCCCCCCCAACTCCCCCCAACTCCCCCAACTCCCCCCCAACTCCCCCAACTCCCCCAACTCCCCCAACTCCCCCAACTCCCCCAACTCCCCCAACTCCCCCTGTTCCCTATTCCCTGCTATAACTATAACAAATCAGGCAAAAACGTCTGATTTATGGCTAATTATGGAGGAATCAACACTGTGATAAATGACCCAGGGTTGTATATTTTGCTCGTCAGCGTTCATGGTTTAATTCGTGGTAACAATCTAGAGTTAGGTAAAGATGCTGACACTGGTGGACAAACCAAATACGCGGTAGAACTGGCTTGCACATTAGCTAAAAATCCCCAAGTCGCAAGGGTTGATTTAGTAACCCGGTTGGTAAATGATCCCAAAGTTAGCCCTGATTATGCTCAACCAGTCGAAATTCTCACAGATAAAGCCCAAATTATTCGCATCGCCTGTGGTCCCAAACGCTACCTCCGCAAAGAAGTTCTTTGGCCACACTTAGATACATTTGCAGATGAATTACTCAAACACATTCGCAAAATCGGCAAAATTCCTCATGTTATTCATACACATTATGCTGATGCTGGATACGTAGGTTCTAGGGTTGCGGGTTGGTTAGGTATACCTTTAGTCCATACGGGTCACTCTCTGGGACGTATCAAACAACAAAGATTATTAGAACATGGGACTAAACAGAAAACCATTGAAGAAAATTTTCATATTAGTACAAGAATAGAGGCGGAAGAAATCACTCTGGGAAGTGCAGCTTTAGTTATAGCCAGCACTCATCAAGAAGTTGAAGAGCAGTATAGCGTTTACGATCACTATCAACCCGAACGTATGGTAGTCATCCCTCCAGGTGTCACCTTAGAGCGTTTTTATCCAGCCGCAGATAATTGGCAAAATCCGCCTATTCAACAGGAATTAGAGAAGTTTCTCAAAGACATACAAAAGCCTATAATTATGGCGATTTCTCGCCCAGCTATCCGTAAAAATGTCAGTAGTTTAATTAAAGCTTATGGGGAAGATCTCGAACTGCGCCAATTAGCTAACTTGGTGCTAATTTTAGGCAAAAGAGACGATATTTTGGCGATGGAATCGGGTCCGCGTCAAGTATTTTTAGAGATATTGCAATTAATAGACCGCTATGATCTTTATGGTCATGTTGCTTATCCTAAACATCATCATGCAGATGATGTACCAGATTTATATCGGTTAACGGCGAAAACCCAAGGAGTGTTTATCAACCCAGCTTTAACAGAGCCATTTGGACTGACATTAATTGAAGCGAGCGCCTGTGGTGTCCCTATCATTGCTACGGCGGATGGTGGTCCAAGAGATATTCTCGCGGCTTGTCAGAATGGATTATTAATTGATCCTTTGAATATTCAAGATATTCAAACTGCTTTGCGAACATCGCTCACCAATCCAGAACAATGGCAACAATGGTCTAAGAATGGCATGATTAATGTTTGCCAACATTTTTCTTGGGATAGTCACGTAGAGCATTATCTCGAACAAGTTCACCGATTATTGCCCCAAAAACGCATTCAATCTCTGTTAAGTCCGCTTGTTAAATCCCCCGCAGATGAACATCCCGATTGGAATATATCGGAGACTAATCACCTACCAACGGCTGATCGGTTTTTGGTGTGTGAAATTGATAATACTCTATTAGGTGATGGGGAAGCTTTAGCAAAGTTAATTGAGAGGATTCGTGATCAGGGGAATACAACTGGAGTCGGTATTGCTACAGGTCGCAGTCTGAAAAGTACCTTAAATATGTTGGAGGAATGGCGTTTTCCCATGCCAGATTTGCTGATTACATCGGCAGGAAGTGAAATTTACTACGGTCCGCAGATAGTCACAGATACAAGTTGGAAAAGACATATTTCTTACCATTGGCAACGGTCAGAAATTCGGAAAGTGATGCAGGATATTCCTGGGGTAGAATTGCAATCGGCTGATGCTCAGGGTAAGTTTAAGGTTAGCTATTTTGTGGATGAGGCAAAATCACCTAGTGTCCGCGAAATTATCCGTCGTTTGCGCCAACATCGTCTTCATGTGAAGGGATTTTATAGCCATAATATGTATCTTGATTTATTGCCTATCCGAGCCTCTAAGGGGGATGCTATTCGTTATGTGGCTCTAAAATGGGGGTTGCCTGTGCAACGCTTTTTGGTGGCTGGGGCTTCGGGTAATGATGAATCTATGTTAGCTGGTAATACTTTGGCAGTGGTGGTGGGAAATCACAGTCAGGAAGTGGAAAAGCTGCGCGGTTTACCACAGATTTACTTTGCTGAAGGAAATTATGCTTGGGGGATTTTGGAAGCTTTAGATTATTATGACTTTTTCGGCAACTTATCTCCAACACCATAAGCAGGTTGGCGTTGAAAATTGTCGTTATGGCAAGGCAAAAGGCAAGAGGCAAGAGTGAAGAGGGTTTGGGCGATTTTACGTTTCTTTGCACAGTTTGGTTTTATTGTGTTCACCTACTTAACTGTCCGGGGACTTATATTGCTCAAAAAGAGATAAATATAGAAAATCCGTCAACCACCCATCACCAAACTGAGTACAGTTTTGGTGGGGGTCTCCTGGAGGTTTAGATGAATTCATCCATATTCATCTGCGTTTATCTGCGTTTATCTGCGGTCAATAATTCTGGAAATCTGATTTTGGATGACACGGGTTTTTTGGGAAAATAAAATTTCCCGTAGCAATTCACTATAAAATCTAAAATTCAAAACAGAGATTAGCACACATGGAAAATCTTACTCCTAATTCTAGTTTTAGTGTGACATTGCGCTTACAAATTCCCAATCGGGTGGGGATGTTAGCTTCTGTTACTCAAGCGATCGCTGCCACTGGTGGTAATCTAGGACAAATTGATTTAATTGAACAAACTCGCCAAGAATCTATCCGTGATCTGACTGTTGATGCTGCGAGTACGGAACACGCGGAAACTATTGTGCAAGCGGTGAAGGGATTACCAGATATTCAAGTAATTGATGTTTATGACCGCACCTTTAATTTACATCGCGGTGGCAAAATCAGTATTGTGAGTCGAATTCCGCTCAAAAGTGTTTCTGATTTAGCTATGGCTTATACTCCTGGAGTTGGTCGCATTTGTAAGGCGATCGCCGAAAATCCAGAGGAAGTGTATAATCTGACTATCAAACAGAACACGGTGGCGATCGTCACTGATGGTAGTGCAGTATTAGGTTTAGGCAATTTGGGACCAGCGGCGGCTTTACCCGTGATGGAAGGGAAAGCGATGCTGTTTAAGGAATTTGCTGGACTTGATGCTTTTCCCATCTGTTTAGATACTCAAGATACAGATGAGATTGTCAAAGCAGTTAAAAATATCGCCCCGGTTTTTGGTGGTGTAAATTTGGAAGATATCGCTGCCCCCCGCTGTTTTGAAATTGAAAAAAGACTGCGGGCGGAATTAAATATCCCGATTTTTCATGATGACCAACATGGTACAGCCATTGTCACCTTAGCGGCTTTGTTTAATGCTCTCAAACTCGTGCAGAAATCCCTTGCAGATATCCGCATTGTGATTAATGGTGCGGGAGCGGCTGGGGTAGCGATCGCTCGGTTACTCCGCAAAGCTGGTGCAGAAACCATTTTGATGTGTGATTCTAAGGGGATTATTTCCCATAATCGCACTGATTTAACCGCTGAAAAACTGGAATTTGCTGTTAAAGCCCAAGGAACTTTAGCCGGTGCAGTTCAAGGTGCAGATGTGTTTATTGGTGTCAGCGCACCGGGAGTTTTAACCCCAGAAATGGTACAGGGAATGACGAAGGATGCAATTGTGTTTGCAATGGCTAATCCTATTCCCGAAATTCAACCCGAATTAGCCCCTAAAAACGTCGCTATCATGGCTACGGGTCGAAGTGACTACCCCAACCAAATCAATAACGTACTGGCGTTTCCTGGGGTGTTTCGTGGGGCTTTAGATTGTCGGGCTAGGACGATTACTACTAATATGTGTTTGGAAGCTGCCAATGCGATCGCATCTTTAGTTAAACCCTCGGACTTGAACCGGGAACATATTATTCCTTCTGTCTTTGATCGGCGTGTTGCTACTGCTGTGGCTGCTGCTGTCCAACAAGCCGCACGGGAAGAAGGTATTGCTCAAAGTTAGTTAATTTTTGACACTCCCCGGTCTAAAGACGCGGGGATTCTTAATCGAATAATTGTCAAGACAACTGCTCGAATAATATCCGCTTTTCAGGTATTACCTTAGATGTACGGTTCTTGCCCTGATCCTGTTTGCCATTACTGGCAGAATCATCTCTGACAAGCGTAACTTTCCGAGAGTCCCCCGGTAGGTTTTTAATGTCTTTGCTGACAAATTTTAAATTAGCTCTTCACAGTAATTATACCAGTGGCGTTATCATCTGCACCCGGAGAGGCAGGAACTGTGTCATAATGGGCAGCAATGAGAATTGCTCCGGCGGTTTTGTTTGTTCCTGGTCGTTGGGTAAAAATATTTACACCTTGAGGAAATTTTTCTAGTTGAGGTTGCCAGCCAAATTTTCGCAGTTCCTTTGTGATATATGTACGGGTAAGCGATCGCTCCATTTTGCTATAACGCCGAAAATTCAATTTTTGAACATGAGCGAAAAGTTGATTACTATCAACCAATAGAGTATTGTTCACATTTTGGGGTTTCCCCGGGGTTTGAGGTTGTTGTACAGGAGTATTTTTAACTATCGGTACAATCTCAGATTGCGGAAAAAAACCGCCAATAGTCAAAACAATCATTACCGGAAAATGTTCATTCGTCATTGACCAACGATCCTGATTGAACTGCGTTCAATTTCGCCTGTTGGTCAATTCCTCACTCGCGCGCATTCATCCCACACTCCTAAGAGTGAGATGTGGGACTTCTGCTGTTTGTGTTAAAACTACACCAAGTTTGACAGATTGTCTTTTGACATGGACATCATGATAAGAGATGTAAAAAGTATACTTTCCCAATAGACATCTCCAGAAATTAAAGATGCTTGACCTGAAACCCTTGTAGAGACGTTCCATAGAATGTCTCTAGCATCTTTTTTGGAGATGTCTAATTGCCAATTCCCAGTTCCCATCATGAATATGCTAGATTTATTACTCATCACATTACTAGGTTTCTTGGGCAGTTTTGGACATTGCTTTGGAATGTGTGGACCCTTAACAGTAGCTTTTTCTCTTTCTAAACAGCAGGAAAATCCAACTTGGCAACAGCAATTAAAGTTTCATACCTTACTCAACTTGGGGCGAATGTTGAGTTACGCTTTAGTAGGTGCTGGTATTGGCACAATCAGTTCGGTATTAGTAGAAGGTGGACAACTTGCAGGAGTCGGTAGTGATTTGCGGCGTTGGATAGCCATAATTACAGGCATAATTCTGATTTGGTTTGGTTTAGGACAGGTGAAACCAGATTTATTACCGCATATTCCCCTACTACACCCCATCTTAAAAGGGAATTTACACAACCGTCTCAGTGCAGCTATGCTCAAGTTATCTGCACAAACTCAATGGTGGACACCAACACTTTTGGGCATGACATGGGGATTAATGCCCTGTGGTTTTTTATATGCGGCTCAAATTAAGGCTGCGGCGACAGGGAATTTGTGGCAAGCAACAGCGACAATGTTAGCTTTTGGAATTGGCACGCTGCCCATCATGCTAGGTGTAGGTGTTTCTACGGCTTTAATGAGTAAAGATCGCCGCAGTCAATTATTTCGCTTGGGTGGTTGGCTAACTCTAATAATTGGGGCTATTACCCTCTTACGAACGGGGGATACCATGACAGACTATAGCGGACACGCTTCTCTAATTTGTTTAATTCTCTCATTGATTGCCCGTCCTGTGAATAGTTTTTGGTCTGCACCTCTGCGTTACCGTCGAGCTTTGGGAGTTGGGGCTTTTGTTCTGGCTGGGGTACATACTATTCATCATGTTGAACATTCTCTAGCGTGGAATTTCAACGCTTTTTGGTTTTTAAAGTTAGAATTTCAATGGGGGATGATTGCAGGAGCTATGGCATTATTATTAATGCTTCCTGCTGCTTGTACAAGTTTCGACTTTCTGCAAAAGTCATTAGGTAAGCGTTGGCGACAAATTCATCTCCTGAGTGTACCAGCTTTGTTATTGAGTGCTATTCATACGCTGATGATCGGTTCTCATTACCTGGGTGCTTTCAGATTAAGTTGGCAAAACCAGTTAGCAGCCGTGTTCCTGGGGATAATTATTTCTGGTGTATTATTAGTGCGCTCACGGTATTTTTGGTTATATTTACATCTAGAAAAATTTTATGTTCCTCCCAATAAGTCGCGGTAAATTGACTCGTTCTACTCAATGTAACAGCAAAATCAGGTATCTATTATTATTAATTTTATCTAGTTTGATAGTTACTACAAATACTCAAGTTTTAGCCCACACGGTGAAAATATCCGAAGATGTGGGTGGTACTGTCCATTTAGAACCTAATGATAATCCCCGCGCTGGGGAAGTTACTCAAACTTGGTTTGCCCTGACGCGAAAGGGTGGTAAGGTAATTCCTTTAAAAGATTGTAATTGTCGGTTGGCTATTTATGCTGAACCTCATGTAGCAGGAGAACCAGCATTAATTGAACCTCGATTAAAATCTATTCAGGCTGAACGGTATGAAGGCATACCAGGAACAGAAGTAACTTTTCCTAAACCAGGGGCTTATCAGTTGCAATTGAGTGGTAAACCGGTGATTAAGGGAAGTTTTAAACCTTTTGAGTTAAAGTTTGTTGTCACTGTGGCTACAGGAAAGGCTGTAGATATTTCTCAACCGGGGCAAAATGTCAACGAGAATCAGCAAGGAACAAAAATTGGTTTAGTACAACCTTTAATTTGGTTGGGAGTTTCGTTAATTTCAGGTAGTATTGTAGTTTTTTTGAGACAAATTAAGTAAGTTGGCGTTAAAAATTGTCGTTGGGATCAGACATTTGACTTTTGACTTCTGCCCTGCGGTACAGTCTGTCAAATAAATTTTGACGGATAAAGAAGAAATGAACCACGAAGGACGCAAAGAGCGCGAAGGAACAAGGAAGAGGAGAAAGAAGCTTGTTTAACTTTAAGAGAATTAGAACGTCTATTGGTAAGGTAAGTAGGTGAACACAATAAAACCAAAGTGTGTAAAGAAAAGTAAAATCGCCCAAAGCTTCTTCACTCTTGCCTCTTGCCCTCCCATAACGACAATTTTCAATGCTAACCTACTTATCTCGTAGACAAATATAACCAAAGTATTGATGCTCGTTTAGGAGATCAAACTCGTTATCAAAGATGGGAAGCTGGGTTAATTGTTGCACCTGATTTAATCTCAGAAGAAGATTTGCGTATTTGTTTAATGAAACAAACTCGACGCTCGATTTATAGGGGTGGATATCTGCAACTTGAAAATCTCACCTATCGGGGTGAAAACCTAGCTGGTTACGCTGGGGAAAGCGTGGTGTTGCGATTTAACCCCAAAGACATTACAACTATCTTGGTTTATCGTCAAACAGGTTCTCAAGAAGAATTTTTAGCTCGTGCTTATGCTCAAGATTTGGAGACTGAAGAATTGTCTCTGGATGAGGCTAAAGCCATGAGTCGCAGGATTCGCCAAGCAGGTAAAGAAATTAGTAATCGTTCGATTTTGGCTGAGGTAAGAGACAGAGAAACTTTTGTTAAGCAAAAGAAAACGAAAAAAGAACGCCAAAAAGAAGAACAGATTGTAGTTGAAAAAGCCAGCAGTGAGCGTCTTGCCCTGAGCGAAGTCGAAGGGAGTCGAACTGTTAAAAAACCTGTGATTGTTGAACCAGAAGAAATAGAAGTGGCATCTGTGGAAAGTTCTTCACAACCAGATATGCCAGAGGTTTTTGATTATGAACAAATGCGCGAAGATTACGGGTGGTAAATCATGACTTCACAACAAGCCCAAAGTGTTGCTCAAGAATTAGGTGATATTCTCCCCAATGATGAAAAATTACAAGCAGAAATTCACCGATTGAATCGGAAGAGTTTTATTCAATTGGAACAGGTGAAAATGCTCCATGATTGGTTCTATTCGGTAGTCGGTTATAATCAGTTTTAGATAAACCTCTTTTGTAATTATTTTGCAAACTAAATTTAGCTAATTTAATACATTTACTCACTAATTAATTGCAAGTCTTGTATCTATACTGATGATGTATCAGTAGGGGCTGGGGCAATTATTTTTAATAGTAAATGGTGACAGCGAAATTCAGCAGGATATGATTTTCCCGGAGGAACTAGTCGCTGGTGATCCGAGGTTTTGTGATCACGAATTGGAAAATCTGGATGATCATTTAATGTGCATGGTACTTTAGTCTCAATATTGGTAAAAGCTTTGTTAGGATCACCAGAAAAAAGATAACCGAGCATTCCTCCTTCATAAGAAAAGGGTGCATACTTGCAAGTTATAAAATTTTCATTTATCTCTTTTACATATTCACCTACTGCGCCATCTGTTTTTAAAACTTTAGCTTCTAAAGGCCATATAATCCTTCTATTCTTTCTAAGAATAAATGCAATGTCATACTCTTTTGGTTGTGCTGGTGCAACTTGACGAGTCTCCCTTTCATAAGAACCATGTTGAACATAATATGGCTCATCCCCTGTCATAACGCTGCGAATTTCTGGCTCAAGCAGTTGAGTGATATCTCTTTCAATATCATCTTCAGCTTGACTACAATCAATTTCTGAGAATACCTCGTTTACTAATAAATCATATCCTTTCCACACAAAAGTAAGTATATTGATTGATGCTGTTTCACACCAATCCTTAGAAATCGCCATAAATTCATCTGTCTCTGGCCATCTTAATTCCGAAATTGTCTGCCGTCTTCTAATCAAAATTTAACTCCTGTACTACTAATATTTTGCGTTTAAATTTAGTTAATTAATCTCAGATATATATCTAAGTCATAATATCTGCGGCTACTTCGTCAGCATCTCTTAAAGCCATAGAGCGAGTCCAATAACGAATTTTGTCAGGTTTGATTAAATAAATAGTAGGAATTTTTACTCCATTCAAATCTACTGAATCATAAATCCTGGCAACACGCTGATAAAAGATCCCACCATCTTCTATACTTCCTCTTTCCAGATACAACTTATTTAAGCTTTCCAATCGTTCCATTAAATCAGGGGAGTCAATAGTTTTAATATGAACACCTTCAGAATCAGGCTTATTAAGATAAATAGCCACTAAGCGGACAGGAAGAAGAGTCTTAGTTTGTTCCTGAAATATCGTGGCGCAAACTTGTTTATCTTGTCCAAATCCTGCTTTAAGAACTCGCAAGAAATACTCACAATATGCCGTAAGTTCAGGTTCAGTATTATTCTGAGATTGATTATTATCTATACGGTGAGTTCTTTTGCGTCCTGGAGAAGCAACATCTCCTTTAAAATCTGGCAGAGTGTAATTAAATAGATCATTAATTAGCACCCATTCACTATCTTTAAATTCAAAAGCTTGTCGTATGCGCTCATCTATACCATCAATTGTTTTTATATTATGTAATTCTCCTACCGATAATTTAGGTATTGGCACACGCAGTAAATCATTTACATTAACTTCTGGGATATAAGAAGCAAAACGACCGCTAGTAAGTAGTAAATAGTAGACAGCTAACTTACTGTTGTATGATAGACACGCAGCATTCAATTGTGAAATATTCTCGTCAGGAATATGTATGCTCACATAACTTTTAGAGCAGATAATTCCTTGATTTGTACCATCAGGATTAACTATTACTGAACAAAATCTAAGGCTTTCTTTCTGCCAACTTTGCTTTACAATCATTTGTGGCAGTTGAAATGCAGATAGGCTACTTAATCCTGTACCAGAGTCAATACATGGATCATCATTGATAGGAAGTTCTTCAGCGTTTAGGTAGAGAAAACTGCTATCAAGTGATTCATCTGATTCCAGTATTCGTTTATTCAATAGACTATTTTCTACTTTTCTTCCATCACTTCTTATTACTCCTTGGCGTGTTTTAGCAATGCCACGCTGTTTAAGTTTTTTAATACTTGATTCTTGATTCAATCTTTTTACCAAGGATAGATCACGTCTTCCTCCCCACATTAAAGCTGTCCAAACTAATGGATTTGCGATCGCTTCTTGTGGGTAAATTGTATTAATATAATCTGGCTCAATTACTATATGATAGTCATCCTCATTTGTCATAACGGGCTTGGGACAAATGTATGTCAAAGGCTCACCATCAGGAGGTATTGCTGACATTGTAATGATACAAGCTGGAGAAATAGCATCTTTGAAAAGTCCAAAACGTAATGCAGACAAATTAACTATTTCGTCAATTTTGAACTCTGAAAAAAGTCTGGATCTAAATTCTTGAGCAGTGCCGACCTGATTAAAAATCAAAGCCAGTGCAGGTTGCATCATTGCTATTTGTCCACCAGATTTAGTTAAAGCAGCAGCTTTTGGCAGAAAAAGTGGACCAATATTACCATAGGTTATTGTCCAAACATCTCTAGCCCAAGATTTTGCTGCCGGAGTGACAGTATTTTTACCCCAGGGTGCATTACCTACGACTAAATCATATTTACCAGCATCCTGAACAGAACGAAAACCTTCTTTATCTTCTTGAAAAAAATCAGCAGCAATTAATTGACGTTCACGTAATCTAGGAAAGCGAAACTCATTCTCCCAATAATATTGAGGTTCAACTTTATCAAGCATGGTTAAATAAAGACTAAAAGATGCTACTCTCACAGCTTGAGCATCTACATCAATACCAAATAAATTATTTTCTAGTAAATATTTTAAATCACTTGGCTGAATTGTTTTTGGATGAGCTTGTTCCCATCTATGAATTAAACGCTGAAATGCTTTAACAAGAAAAATTCCTGAACCACAAGCAGGATCAAGAATCTTGATATCCCATTCTTGACTATCCCAAGGTAAAACACCATCTAGTACAAAGTCAACTATATGTTCTGGTGTGTAATGAACTCCTGTGCCAGATTCTTTACTAACAAACTCCTCATATATACTGCTAATAAACTCCAAAGGTATAACGTCAAAATGGTAGTATGGCCATAGACTTAATTGTCCAGTTTCAATGTCTACATGACCACTAACAAAATCAGCAAGTATATTTAGATGAAGTTCTTTAACTTTTTGTTCTTCTGTTTGCCATTCAGCTTCACGTTCTTCTTCAGTAGCTCCTTTGCCTGGGAATAAATCACCATTAAACTTGCTGTTGAGCCAACGGAAAAATTGGTAAGTATCTCTATGATTTCTTAATATGTCAGCTAAACGAGAGTATCTAGCCGATAATAATAATTTCTCAGTTATATTTAAAGCAGGATTATCTTCAAAATCTTGACGGTCAAAAAGGAATTGAATGAAAATAATTCTGGCTAATAAATCATGAATTGTATCATCATCAAGTTTATTTTTTTGAAGTCTTTTCCGAACACTTTTCAGATTTTTCAAGAGCATCTGGTCAGCGGCTTGTTTTCGTTGAAATCGCTGGCTATGTTCTTGAAAAAATTGACCTGATACTAAATCAGCCCAGTGTAACCGCAAAGTTTCAGCAGCTTGACCTGAAAGAGATACCTGATTAAATGACTCAATTTCCCGTTTAGAAACATCAATTACAGGATTGATAATATCTTTTTCTTTTGGAGGTTTTTCGTAGCACGTCCAAATTCTTAAGCGATTAGGTTCTGTTGTAATTAGTGATGGTGTACGAGAAAAACTCCAAGCAAGTTGATGAGTTTTTCTCAGTGTTTCTTCTGATATTTCTGTGGGAAAGTCACACACCAGAGCAATGGGTGTTTCTGTTGAGTCACCTTGAGGATTTCCAGCCAGCACGCCTATTTGCACACCATGACCATCGGAAAGTTTGCTGATAGTTCTACCTAATTTTTCCCTAGCGATTCGTGCATAAACACTTGGACCAGCACCAGATGGCTCCAAAATTTCTTGTGGAGTTGGCCAGTGAAGCTTTTCATGTGCTAGTTCAAGTAGTCCAGACTGTGACATTCCGTTTTTTACGCTGAATTAAAGTATAGTTTCAGATTTCAACCATCACATTGTCATAAGAATACCCGGTAAGTGGGAAACTCAGTGGCTTTAGCCCTGAGAGGGAAACGACACGAGCGGTTTTAACCGCTGTGGATATTAAAATTGAAACCAGATTTTTGATTGGAATCTGGAAACCAACTCCCATTTCTGGGGTAATGTTAGCCTCGACCTGTTATGAGAGCTTGTTAGGCTTGCAACACTGTTCCAGTGACCTTAGAACTGTTTAATCACAAGCGACAGAGCAGGGAACTGGCTACGCATTCGGTGGGTGTCGTGACTCAAATAACGGCTACCCTTAGACTAAGCTTAGGGTGGTCTGGTCAGTACGGCTTGCTTGATTACTCTTGCAAGCCCAGTCCCTTTAGGGCTGGGTTACTGACGATATTGATTGATATTCTTCAAGAGTACAGGAGTATTATCCATTGCTGCAATAATAATATTTAAATATAGTTCATAAAATTTTATTTAGAGCGATCGCTCCGCTCGCCGAAGGCATCGCACTTTCATCAAAAGCAAGCGATGCTCCCAATATACAGTAATCATGCGACTTCAGTTTTAATCAGCCAATTTTTTAGCTAACCCCTGATAAATAACATCTAACCACACGGGAATCACAGAATCTGCCGAAATTTTGGCTCAATTTGCTCCCCAAAATCCTGCTGAAACTCAACCAGCGAAAAGTAAAAAAGGGAAAAAATCTCCAACTTCAGATAGCGAACGTAATTTATCAAAAAACTTATTCGACACTTACAGTAATACAGAAGATAATTTAACTCGTTGTGCCATTAGTTATCTACTCAAAAATGGCTGTAAAATTAGCAATAAAGATTTCAACACCTTTCAACACCCCTCCCGGAGTGGGGCGGGTTGAAAGGCAATAGCTTAGGTTGTTGTGGTATTGGTGTCTGAATAGTTTCAACACCCCTCCCGGAGTGGGGCGAGTTGAAATGCGTTAGTGCAAAAATACAAAAAATATTTAGGTGGGTTGAAAGATCGGAAGGTCGTCGGTTTAATTTGGACGGAGCTTATAATAAGTAGTCGGACAAAATTAAATTCACTCGTTGAGAGAGGGAACAGGGAACACTTCGACAAGCTCAGTGCATCGCAGGGAACAGGGAACAGAAAAATCAATTGTGTAATTAATTCTGTCCCATTACTTAGTAAACAAACTATTGACCGTGAGGGACAATAATTTGGCAATGCGGACACCAATTTGTCAACGCGGACAAATAATCTGGCAAACGACAAATGAGCGCGGAGGGATTCGAACCCCCGATCTACAGGACCGGAACCTGTTGCTCTATCCACTGAGCCACGCGCCCTTATATCTCTATTACCATAGCATACTTTTTGAATTTAAATAAAATTAAATTATGAGTAATTTACTGGGTCAACGGGTGTAAGTAATTGGACAAAAATATTTACAGTCATTGCGAGCGAAGGGAAGCAATCACAACCCTTGGAATTGCTTCATTTCACTTCGTTATATATGGCTAACGCCACGCTGCGCTAACGCAATGACATTGTGTAATTAATTCTGTCTCACTACTTACCATCACGGCGGACTTCAAAATGGAGGTGGGGTCTGGTGGATAAGTAATTGGACAAAAATATTTACAGTCATTGCGAGCGAAGGGAAGCAATCACAACCCTGGCGATTGCTTGATTTCACTTCGTTCCATTTGCAATGACATTGTGTAACTAATTCTGTCTCACTACTTAAGCCTGTAGAACAGCAGCGATCGCTTGTCCTTTCTGTACAGTTTGTCCTTCACTAACATATAATTCTAGTGTGTCCATAGAGGGTGGTCATCGCCCGACTATGGCTGATAATCAACATAAGCAGGATTATGCCTGACCTGTGGCAAAATTTAACACAGCGATTCAAACCGAATTCCTATTCATGGCAGTAATTACGGGTAATAAAGTCAACCACCCATCATTTCCCTTCGGGTAAGTGAGGGCTTGTAAAAGCCTAGTTGACCAGACTCAGTTCTTAACCGAACTACGTTAGAGGGAAGAGTTAAAGACCTACCAGGGGATGCGTAGCTAGTTCCCTGCTCTAGAACTTCAAAGTTAAACAGGCTTAAGGGTTAAACCAGTGCTTTTAAGATAGTTACCGACCTCTAACATTGTCAAAGCTAACATGACCCCAGAAATGGGAGGCTCTTCGGAGCAAAATATTATGTCCAAAGTATTTGTTTTAGGGACTTGGTGGGGGTCTCCTGGAGGTTTAGATGATTTATTGAATATTACAGCAAATTGTCATCAAACCCGGAACAAGAACCCCACCCCCAACCCCCTCCAGTATCAAAAGCTTATCCTTTTCTTCCCCCCGCTGCGGGGGGATTGAGGGGGGTGCGATGAGGGGGCTAAGATGTACCTTATATGATTGGAAATCGCTGTATGAGCGATCGCAATAGTGGCTGTGTAAGTAGGTGAACACAATAAAACCAAAGTGTGTAAAGAAAAGTAAAATCGCCCAAAGCTTCTTCACTCTTGCCTCTTGCATGAGTGCCTCTTGCCTTCCCAAAACGACAATTTTCAATGCTAACCTAGTTAGTAACACACTTTATTATTTTGGGTATCCTATTAAAATGGAAACCTTGATACTAGCAGTGCGAAACCGTCAACTCCCTTATTTTTTATTTTCTTTGACTTTAGTGATCATAATTGGCTTTGTTAAGTTCTTAGATAAATCCCCAAGTTTTCCCTGTGAAAAAGAGGGATTTATGGTTAGCCAAATTACACAATCTTACATCCATCCTGAGAAAATATTAGTCCGTCCCTGGTTGGGTCAACATCATGTATATGCTGTATTTATGCTGCCAAATAATTATGTATATGATTGGCTTATCAAAGTTAATTTACCAGTCAATAAAACCTTTTGTGGAACTACCGTTAAATTCACTCAAGCTATAGATGACATTAATCTTCAACCAGGACATTATTTAGTCAGGGGATATTTGCAAACACGCACTGCACTCCAATATATCTTTGCGGGCAAAATAAATGACTTAAAGCAAGTAAGTAATTGGCAATTACTTACCCACTCTGTCAAATAAAGATAAAAAAACGCTGCTGATTTTCTGTTTTCACAGTCAGGGACTCAGCAACGCTATTTTTTAATCCACAGTATTAACTACTGACTACTTACACAGCTTCAGTATTCTTTTCACCTGTTCTAATTCTCACAATTTGTTCAACAGGGGAGATGAAAATTTTACCATCACCAATTTCACCGGTACGGGCGGCGGCGATAATTTTATCTACAACCATATCAACTTGGGCATCTTCAACCACAATTTCCACTTTCAGTTTTTGGAGAAACTCCACAGTATATTCCGAACCCCGATAGCGTTCAGTTTGACCCTTTTGCCGTCCGAAACCCCGAACTTCAGAAACTGTCATCCCGACGATGCCCGCATTAACTAAGGCTATTTTCACTTCATCCAATTTAAATGGACGAATAATGGCTTCTACTTTTTTCATTTTTTTGATTCCTGACTTCTAATAACGTCGTTTATATATCTAAGCAGATTCATTGTCTCACGCTGTGAATACAGCCATAGTTATTTAATTTCAGCCTGATGTATGGGATTTCGCACTTTTTTTACACTTCCCATTATGGACTATTTTTTGGCAAAAGTGATCACTTCGCCTGTCCCAGACTCTGCCAATCAGCGATCGCCTGTTCCGTCCATAGCCAATTTTGTGATAACCTCTCAATAGTAAAGTCTGCTGGTGCATTTTGAATCACCATCTGCCGCAGTTTAATCGCTTCCTGTAAATATTGCTGGCGTTTATCAGCAGGTTGATTCTTCGCCGATTTATATAAACCCAATGCTAACCCAGCATAAGCCGTCAAAGCCTCCGGTTCTCCCGCTATTTGGGGATATTTCATTGGACCTGAACCTTGATTCTGTTGAGGTTTTAAAGCCAAACTCAGCGACTTAAACCAAGCATCATTAGCATAATTGAGATTATCCTCCCCATAATAGGCAAATCCTAAAGAATTATTATATAAAAGAGAATCTGGCTGATTTTGTACAGCCCTAGCCCAATAACGACGGGCATCATCAATACTGTACTTATTATTTTTCGTTTGGACTAACTGCCAAGCTAAACGCCCCCGGAAAAAGTTCACAGATGGATTTTCAGCATCCTGAACAGGAATCAAATTTAAAGCTGTTTCCGCAGCCGTAAAAGCCCCACGATTTAGTAATTCATTAATAGCATCCAACCCAGACTTTAAATTACCTTGACTCAACTGTGCCGTAGCTGTAGCCGTGACAATTCCCGTAGATGAATTAGCTAAATTAATGCGTGGATACTGATTACTCGTGAAATTTTCTCCGGGAATTGGTGGAACATCAGAAGACTTCTGTGCTTGTCGTTGATGCCACCACCAACCAATCCCCACAATCATAGTAATTACACCTGCTCCCACCAAACCATACAGCAACAAGGGTGATTTCATCCAGTAAGAGCGATTACCCTTGGGAGTCACAGGTGACGGTGATAACTGAGGATTTACCTCACGCTTCTCAAAATTCAAAGGAGTTGGCGTAATTTGAGTGGGAACATTTCCCCAATCTAAATTTTGTTTCGTGGGGGCAACCTGCATTTCCGACTGATAATGATGATTCTCCTCGATTAATTCCGCCTTCATACTTGGTTTTTCTGGTTTAGTCACCGGATTGCCAAGCTGACGAAGCAAATCAGAAACTATTGCCGAGTCCTCATTATAGCTAGGGTCATCATACTCAATCTCATCCACAAGATCACCCCAAGTATCCTCCCCTAGCCAGTCTACCTCCGTCGTTTCCTCTTCAAAATTATGATTAAGAATATCATCTATAGCCATTATACTTTCTAGATTACTGGCTATAGCAGAATAATTATCACTATTAGTCAGCTTAGTCGGCTGATACTCGTTCAGCAACTCAGAATAGCCAGATAAATTAACTTGTGGTGTCAAACAACCATCAAATTCTCGCTGAAGATACAAAATCGGCAAAGCCCAGTACATCTGTTGAGAACCATAGGCAGAAATTAAACCTTGACGGACTCGACTTACACATAAATCTAAAGCATAGCCCTGACCCAAATTGCGGTAAAACAACTGTGTCAGCGTCAGTGCCACCTCGTCAGGGATGCGTTCTGACATCGCCAAAATACTTCTAATTCCTCGTTTTACCAAACTTTCAGTTAAATTCCGTTCCCCTGAGTCTTCCGCTACCTCGGATCTCGCCCGATATGCCCCCAAACAGGAGTTAAACACTGCCACTTGAATATTATTATTCACCAGTAGCCCAGCTAAATCATCTCCATTGAGAGTTTCTGTTAAACCAGTTTTTTTACTCACTAAATAAATTTGTCCACCATTGCCACCCAAATTGCTGTGACCAGAATAGTGGAGAATATGGTAATGTCCCTGTTCTAGGGCTTGGGTAAGTTCTTCCCGTCCCGGTTGATCTAGAACAGTTAATTCAATTTCTGGTAGATGATGATTACCATCAGCCACCTTTAATGTTTGGCGGCGCAGTTCTGCCTTCAGATTAATAGCTTCTTGTTTGAGTAAATCCAGCCGGACTAAATCAGTAGGTGCAGAAATGACCATTAACACTCTTATCCCCCGTGCTTCCGGCGACATGGGCAGATTATGAGTTGGTAAACGGGATGGTGGGGCAATCCCACTTTGGTAACGGGCAAAGGTAATATAAGGCCCAGTAGCCAAAGGGCGATCGCCAGCGTGCATAATTTCCCACGGCAACCGCGCCAACCGCGTATCCTTCAGTCCTAATCTTAGCCGCAGCACCTGTTGGTGATTTTGGGCAATACCTTGGGCGGTAATCCAACTATCCCGCAGCGTTCCTTGAAACAACGCATTATACAAATCTTGTCCCAAGGCTACCAAGTTAACAGAGTTTCTGGCTACTATATTCCCCTGCAACACTGACTGCAAAGGATCATCCATTAAATCCCCTGCGGCAGTCAACCACTCAGCCACAGGCCAATGCACCAGTTCTTCTGCCACTGGCACCCCAGGCGCAACTTGTTCCGTCCTCACCAGATAGTCATTTTGCCCCACCGACGTTGCGGAAAGGTGAAATTCCTGGGTCACAACTTCTGCTCCATAAAACTTAGACAATGCTGATAGCACAACGTGGCGCAAGCCATACATTGCTGTTTATTTCCCGCCTCCACCAAGGTAGAATACTACTTCTTGTCCACGGGCGTAACTTTCGGGTGAGCCAACCGTACAAATTCCTTTCGTACATTCAGCAGGTTATAACCCACATTTCAATCCCCATCCATTATAATCATATCCCACATTCCCCAGATACCAAAGCAAATTTAGGAATTAAAAATTTAGGAGAGATCAAGGGTTTCGATAATTTTAGAGGGGGGGAGTGAATAACTACCTCGAAGTTCCTCGTTAAGTAGGTGTATTTTCTCTATAACTAGAAAGACTTTCTGAACTATTTTCAATTTCTCTTTTTGCTTCACAGGTAAATTATCTTCTTTTTTAACAAGACATATCTACTCTTATTTATCCCTGTCAATATTTCCTTTTTCTCCTCCTCATCTGTTTTCTGGTTTAAGTTCCTGCTACATCTATTTTCAGATAAAAAGTAACAATCTATTAACAGTATTTATTTGTCACCGATAATTTTCTACAATAGTGAAAAAGACTTTTATAAAAGGTGCAAGTTAAAAAAGTGTCTAAAACTGTTGCTGAAGTAATGAGTCGTGATCCTATCCTCGTCCATCCTCAAACTCCCTTAAAAGAAGCTATCCAAATTTTGGCAGAAAAACGAATTAGCGGTTTACCTGTAGTTGATGACGCAGGTAAACTAGTGGGAATTATCTCCGAAACAGACTTGATGTGGCAAGAAACAGGTGTGACTCCTCCTGCATATATTATGATTTTGGATAGCGTGATTTATTTACAAAATCCTGGTGCGTATGAACGAGATTTACATAAAGCTTTAGGACAAACAGTAGGAGAAGTGATGAGTAAAAATCCCCTGACTATTTCTCCTGATAAACCATTAAGAGAAGCGGCGAAATTAATCCAAGATCACAAAGTTCACCGTCTCCCAGTCCTTGACACTGTGGGTAAGGTCATTGGTATTCTAACTCGTGGTGATATTGTTCGCACCATGGCTGCTGACTAGTAGTCTGTCAACCCGGAAATGACGGGGGGTAGGGGAGGTAGGGGAGGTAGGGGAGGTAGGGGAGGTAGGGGAGGTAGGGGAGGTAGGGGAGGTAGGGGAGAACAGAAGTTTTTTCCGATCATTACCCGTCAAAATAAATTTGACGAACTACTAGAAGTATGGCTAACGCCACGCTGCGCTATCAGCAGGTAGGGGCGCAGGGACTGCGCCCATTCGGGAGTATGGCTAACGCTTATTGATCAAGTAAAACCCCTACTTGATGACATGATTTATAGCGGTTATCGCGCTTGATGCAATATAATCGAGGGCGCAGACCCTGCGCCCCTACAGAGTTTGCGATTGGCTGACTGTATCTCACTCAAGTGCATACCGCTATATATATAGCTCAATATTGGGTAAATACGAAACTAAGTAGGTTGGTGTTGAAAATTGTCGTTATGGCAAGGCAAAAGGCACTCATGCAAGAGGCAAGAGTGAAGAGGGTTTGGGCGATTTTACATTTCTTTACACAGTTTGGTTTTATTGTGTTCACCTACTTATATGAACAAGTTTTACAGCGATTTCCAATCATATAAGGTACATCTTAGCCCCCTCATCGCTTGCGGGGAGGGGGTTGGGGGTGGGGTTCTTGTTCCGGGTTTGATGACAATTTGCTGTAAAACAAGCAGAAGAATAAATCAAAAATAATCGGTGTAAATCCTTAAATCCTGGACATCCTGATTCTGACAATAAACAATAAAAAAATCCCCTGAAAAGATGTAAAAACAATCCTTTCAGGGGAAAATTATCAACAACCTACGCCGGGTAAATTCTTAACCGCCGATTAGGTTCATCACCAAAACTATCGGATTTGAGGCGATAATGTTCTACCAACTCATGCTGCATTTTTCGCACTTGGGAAGAACGGGGTAGTAACTCCACAGGCTGACCTTTAGGGATGACAATTTGCTCTACAGCAAGTCTAGCTTCCTCCAAAGCGTCCATTTCATCATCACTACCGTTGTGTAATAACAGTTGTAATTCTCGGTCATCGCCAATATCCGGATCATCAATATTCAGTAAGCGGCGGAGACTGCGAGTAATTTGGGGAATTGTACTGGACTTGATCACATGAATGGGTACATGACGAGCCTTAGCCATTTGTCTTAACTTAGCGTGATTTTTGACGTGCGATCGCAATGCCAAAATAGCATCTGCACTATCTAAGTCTTTGGTCAATATCACTGGCAAAGTTAGCACATTAATCACCTGTTCCAATTGGTGACGACTCACCCCATAGGGGTAAATATGCAATGGTAAATCTTCCCCATTAGGACCTGCTTGTTTACGGCTGGCAAAATCAAAACTTTCCGAGTAATTGAAAGATTCATCCAACAACCGGTCAAATTCACTGCGTCCCGTTGGTCTTTCTCTATCCAGAGATAAAGGTGGTAAAGCCACCATTTGTCCAGAAGAACGCCAACCATTAGGTTTAGCAGAGAGGAAAGATTCTTCCACATTAGTAACGTGACCATTACCATTGCCACCATTGACTACAGCCAACTGTCTAACAATACCAACCTTGCCATGATCATCAACAGTTCTAGTTTGTGGAGTAGGTTGACGACCACGTAACAACGTATCAACCGTATCAGCCACAGACTCATGAACTACCCAGCGTTGCCGTTCCAACATTTCCACAGCAATCTCAAAAGTAGGCGGAGCTTTGCGTTCCAAAACCGTCTTTTGCGAACCACGCCGTCTAGCCTCATCATCTCCCAGCGTCACAGCCTGAATTCCCCCAACCAAGTCCGACAGAGTAGGATTTTTAATCAGGTTTTCAATCTGATTACCGTGGGCAGTTCCCACCAATTGCACCCCGCGTTCGGCAATTGTCCGGGCTGCTAAAGCTTCCAGTTCTGTACCAATTTCATCAATGACAATGACTTCTGGCATATGGTTTTCCACAGCCTCAATCATGACTTGATGTTGTAACTCTGGCTTAGAAACTTGCATCCGTCTTGCACGACCAATGGCTGGGTGAGCAACATCACCATCCCCAGCAATTTCGTTAGATGTGTCAATAATCACCACTCGTTTATGCAAATCATCCGCCAACACGCGGGCGATTTCTCTTAAAGCTGTAGTTTTACCAACACCAGGACGACCCAGCATGAGAATTGATTGACCAGTTTCCACCAAATCGCGGATCATGGCAATTGTTCCGAATACTGCCCTGCCGACACGACAAGTTAAGCCAATAATCTTACCACTACGGTTGCGGATAGCACTGATCCGATGCAAAGTTTTCTCAATTCCAGCCCGATTATCCCCCCCAAAATTTCCAACTCGTTGAATGCAATCATCTATCTGTGCTTGAGTGACCGGTGTTTCGCTCAGATACTCCGCTGCATGGGGAAACCGAGCTTCAGGGCGACGGCCTAAATCCAAGACTACCTCAACTAAAATATCCCCTTTCGGATGATTCTCTAATTTTTCTTGGAGGTCTTGAGGCAAAATATCTAACAACTTTTGGAGATCTTCTGTAATCGTCATGCTTTCTATTGGTGACTTGACGTTTTTAGAGACATGGTTGGAGCGTTACTGCCCAGACTTAATCTGGGAAACGAGAGTATGGGCAAGCCTTACAGCCTCCCACAGTAATTCCGGTTCTTCTTCTAAGGGAATATTGCCTTGACTATCAGTGTTAATCACCTCCTTGTTTTCCAACTGGTCAAGAATGGGTGACAGCAATACACGAGCGTAACTACCATAGCCAACCCCGGCTATTTTGGATTTTGGATTTTGGATTTTGGATTTTAGATTGTGTTCTTCTAATCCAAAATCTAAAATCGGCAATCTAAAATCATTAAGCAGTCCCATTCCCCGCAATTTGGGAACGGTGTAGCTATTAGTGCCGCCTGCTAACTGCACATATCCCGGTAGGTTTGCTGTCAAAACTTTTTGTCCTAATTTTATTGTGGCTATGGTAGTACCATCACCAATATCACCACTCATAGAACGTCCATCAGTCTGCCAAATCAGAAACTGGGGACGGGGGACAATCAAATTGTAAATAGCTTGTAGGTAATCAATTAACCCTTCTCCATCGTTACAACTGATGGCTACCAATTTTAATTTATCTGCCCAAGGTGTCATTGCGTCCCATAACCGTTGGAATTCTGCCAACCGCCCCACTTGAGTATGAATTTCTACGGCTTCTATTCCCGTTGACATAATCAATGGTGCTATCGCTCCTGGCGTTGACACATAAGATTTTGTATAAATTATCCCATAAGGACAGATAGGAAGGCAACGGCCACAGCCATAACATTTTTCAGAAATTACTCCAGAAAAATCATCTTTGGTATTGTTAAATAAAATTGCTTGGGCTGGACAAATTTTTTCACATGGTCTGGAACAATCGCTAGGACAGTCCTGATCATTAAACTCAGCTTTCCGAAAATGGGGATCTTCACCATCATTGAGACTAACCATTAACAAAGGTAAATTACCTGTAAAAGCAAAGCCTCGCTTCTGGGCATCATCTACCAAGCTTTGGGCTACTAGTAAAGCTTCCTGGGTAGCGGCAATAACTGCCGGGTCGGCAGCCACATCTACACAGTCAGCACCTGCCAAAGTGTAGGCTAACGTGAGATTTCTGACCGCAGGAAGATGTTGATAACTGGCTCCGCAAATTAATTTGAACCAATTACCTTGTTTTAGGGATTGTAAAGGGGCTAATAAATCAGTCACATTTCCATTATGCGTTTATTTCACTGGAAATTGCAGACTGTCATCAGGAAAATTTAGATTTTTTTGTTACTAATTTTTTATTGGCATATTTCGATACTACTGCCCAGAGTGATCATTTTCCCTGCTTCCGTAACGGGAACTCTGGTATTTACACTTAATCTATAAAAATGATTAAATTGCGCTGTATTTACACAAGTAGGCATAGTTGCTTGGCGTTTTTGCCCAAAGATTTTTTGAAAGTTTGGATAAGCTTCCCCTGTATAAGAATCCCGCATGGGGACTACACAACGTTGACAAGGGTTAATTCCTAAAAAGCGGACATCTCCCACCTGAAAAGCTACTGTTTCGCCACTAGCAGTAAATAACCTATCTTCCCAAAATCCTGGGACACCATGAATTTCAATATTGGCACGCATTCGCCGCCGCATTTCATCAACATTAATACCAGAAAACCAGGATGCAACCTCTGTTAAAGTAGCTGTACTAATTACTGTTGCCCCTGGTGAATCTGTATCATCAGGAAACCCCATTGCAGTATTTTGTTGTAATTGCACAGGAAAACCCAAAAAATCGCTAACAACTGCGGCTAATGCTGGACGTTCTTCATCTAAGTTAAAAACCTGTTCTGAATGTTCACCAGGAAACTTAATCTTTAACAACCTTTGTTCTAGGGAAAACTGCGATCGCAACAAATGGATTTGCGGATAACGCTTCCCATTGACAAACCTATTTTGTCCATCAACAAAAGCAAACTCTCGGTCATACTGAAGTGCGCCACTGGAGAGAATAGTTGCTTGTTCTACTTCTATACCATCCAGTGACTTGATTGGATATAGCAAGATCTTTGCTAAATATGGGGTTTGCACTTGAGTTATACTAAAAAATTTACACTTCCTTTTTCATTCTGAAGTCCTGACAAAGGGCGCAGGCCCTGCGCCCCTACCTTCTGAATTCTTCTATATGACATTACTTCATGGTTGTGGAGATGAATAAGCAGGAGACTTATCAAGTGTACCGATTCTATCGAGAGGCCAAAAACGAACTACAGCCCGACCAATAATATTACTACGGGGAACAACACCCCAACAACGACCATCATAACTGTTAGGACGATTATCACCGAGCATGAGGTAGTAATTTTGTGGGATAATTTCTGGTTGAGCCAAGAAAGGAGGCTTAGGTTCACTGCTGTTACAAGCTTCAACGAACGTTTGTGCAGTAGAGGATAGATAAACATCTTCCCGTAAAGGCTTGCTGTTGATATATACTTTGCCTTCTCTCAGTTCTACTTTTTCACCAGGTAAACCAATTACTCTTTTAATAAATGCTTCCCGTTCAGGATTATTCTGTATTTCTTGGGGCGGTAAAAATACTACTATATCTCCCCGTTCCGGTTCAGCAAATCTATACTTTACTTTATCAACAATAATTTTGTCTGCCTGCCATTGGTCCTTTACACCATGCAGGGTTGGTTCCATTGAACCAGTAGGAATCCAACGAGCTTCGGCGACAAAGGTACGAATTCCTAGAGCCAGAAAGATACTCAATATCATCGTTTTAACTAGCTCTACTATCCAGGAGTTATCGGGTTCTTGACTAGAGTTTTTATCAGACGCTTGATTTTGCATGAAATTGTTGAAGTATGTTATGAGACTAGTATTGAACTCAGAGGGAGAGACTTGATATTATTAATCTTAACGAGATGGAGCAGATGGTAGGTAAATAAAGTAAAAAATCTAGTGTTTTTCTTTTATCAGCTACAAACATTCAGGTTTTTAGCTTTCTTAACTATAAACATTTTTTAACACAAAACCAAAATCGCTGATTCTTCGTGCCAATTAAGTTTACCTTAAAGAAAAAGTTATCTATCATCCATAAATAGTTCCTTTATCCTGAAAAATCTTAAATCCATGTCAAATCCACAAAGTTTACTGATTCGCCACGCTGAAATTATTTTACCCAATGGTGAGTCAATGATTGGCGATGTGTTGATAGAAGGAAGGCACGTAACCCAAGTAGGACAAGAAATTACTAATGCCACACCCACTTGTGAGATTGACGCACAAGGATTAACTTTGTTGCCTGGTGTGATTGACCCCCAGGTGCATTTCCGTGAACCGGGTCTAGAATATAAGGAAGACTTATTTACTGCCAGTTGTGCTTGCGCGAAGGGGGGAGTTACTTCCTTTCTAGAAATGCCGAATACAAGACCTTTAACCATTACTCAATCAGCTTTAGATGATAAGTTACAACGGGCAGCCCAGAAGTGCTTAGTTAATTATGGCTTTTTTATTGGGGCTACGGCGGATAATTTACCAGATTTACTTTCTGCCCAGCCAACACCGGGAATTAAGATTTTTATGGGGTCAATGCACGGAGATTTGTTGGTGAGTCAGGAAGACTCTCTAGAGGCGATTTTTGCCCAAGGAAGCCGTTTAATTGCTGTTCATGCGGAAGATCAAGCCAGAATTAAGCAACGAAAACATGAGTTTGCGGGGATTACAGATATGGCTGTTCATTCCCAAATTCAAGATAATCAAGCGGCATTATTGGCTACCCAATTGGCATTAAAACTTTCTAAGAAATATCAACGCCGGTTACATATTCTGCATATGTCAACCGCAGAGGAAGCGGAGTTGCTGCGTGAGGATAAACCAAGTTGGGTGACGGCAGAGGTAACACCACAACATTTACTTTTGAATACTAATGCTTATAACACTATTGGTAGTTTAGCGCAAATGAATCCACCTTTGCGATCGCCCCATGATAATGAAGTTCTCTGGCAAGCTTTACGTGATGGTATCATTGACTTTATTGCCACTGACCACGCCCCCCACACTCTGGAGGAAAAATCCCAAACTTACCCAAATACCCCTTCAGGAATGCCCGGTGTAGAGACTTCTTTACCTTTAATGTTAACCGCTGCTATGGATGGAAAATGTACTGTTGCCCAGGTTGTGCAATGGATGTCTAAAGCGGTCGCTGTAGCTTATGGTATTGCCAATAAGGGAGAAATTACTCCCGGTTATGATGCTGATTTAGTGTTGGTAGATTTAAAAAATTACCATGAAGTTAAACGGGAAGAAGTTGTCAGCAAGTGTGGTTGGAGTTCTTTTGAAGGTTGGAATTTAACAGGTTGGCCTGTGACAACAATTGTCGGCGGTGAAATTGTTTATGATCATGGTCAGTTAAATACACAAGTTCGTGGACAAGCTTTAACTTTTAAGGGGTGACAAGGTAGATAAAAATCTTTGTAAATTGCGTTTCTGGCTTTCATAAGTGAGTTGGACAAAATTAAATTCACGGAAACAGGGAACAGAAAAATTGATTGTGTAATTAATTCTGTTCCATTCCTCATAACTGTAGTTTTGTATTCGGATAAGGTTAATAGTTGCCTGTTTAGATGCGGTTTATAAATGTCTGTTAATATTAAATCTGTATCTATTATTGTAGTTATTATGATAATATTGCGTATATGCTGCGTAAATTCTCTGTCTTAAATTAAGATTAAAGCATCAAACTCTGGTAAATATATAATATTATTATGCGAAATCGGATATTTAGTATTTTATTGCTCACATTATCTCTAACTACCACACCCCAGCTTGTATTTGCTCAAAATAGTGTCCAACAGCTATTTAAACAAGGTGAAACAGCCGAATCTGTGGGTGACAACTCCCAAGCGGAGACGATTTGGCGTAAGGTTTTACAGGTTGAACCCAATAATGGCAAAGCTTATAACAATTTGGGTAAAGCTTTAGGACGACAGAGAAAATTAGAAGCGTCATTAGCAGCTCATCAGAAAGCCTTACAAATCAATCCTAATGATGCTGATGCTTATGTTGGTATAGGTCATGTGCTAAATGCCCAAGGTAAACCAGAGAAGGCAATAGCGTCCTATAAGAAGGCTATACAACTTCACTCCAACTTAGCTACCGCTTACAATGGTCTTGGCAATGCCCTAAAAGACCAGAAGAAATTAGATGAAGCAATCGCTGCATTTCAAAAAGCTATACAAATTGACCCTAAAAATACTTTTATTTATAATAATCTCGGCATTGCTCTATATGAAGACAATAAATTAGATGAGGCAATCGCTGCATTTCAAAAAGCTATACAAATTGACCCTAAAGATGCTGTCGCTTACTACAATCTTGGAAATGCCCTAAAAGGCCAGAAGAAATTAGATGAGGCAATCGCTGCATTTCAAAAAGCTATACAAATTGACCCTAAAAATACTTTTACTTACAATAATTTTGGCATTGCTCTATATGAAAACAATAAATTAGATGAGGCAATCGCTGCATTTCAAAAAGCTATACAAATTGACCCTAAAGATGCTGTCGCTTACTACAATCTCGGCAATGTCCTAAAAGACCAAAGGAAATTAGATGAAGCAATCGCTGCATTTCAAAAAGCTATACAAATTGACTCTAAGTATACGGCTGCTTACTACAATCTCGGTATTGCTCTATATGAAAATAAGAAATTAGATGAAGCAATCGCTGCATTTCAAAAAGCTATACAAATTGACCCTAAAAATACTTTTACTTACAATAATCTCGGCATTGCTCTATATGAAAACAAGAAATTAGATGAAGCAATCGCTGCATTTCAAAAAGCCATAGAAATTAACACTAAAGATGCTATTGCTTACAACAATCTCGGCATTGCTCTGAGAGAGCAAAAGAAATTGGAGCAGGCGATCTCTGCTTATCAAAAAGCTATACAAATTAACCCTGAATTTGCTGCTGCTTATACTAATCTTGGTGATACACTCAGAGACCAAAAGAAATTAGATCAAGCATTAGCAGCACACCAATAAGCCATACATATTAACCCTAAATTTAGTCTTGCTTATACTAACTTAGGCGTTATCCTAAAAGACCAGAAGAAATTAGATGAGGCGATATCTAACTATGAATCAGCCCTATCATTACCAGAAGACATTTCAACAACTCCCTCCACAGCTCATACTCTAGCTAATAATAATTTAGGTTTAGGATTACAAGAGCAAGAAAAGTTTAAAGAAGCTATAAAACATTTCAACAAAGCCGAAAAACTTGATCCCAATTTCATATATGCCCGTAACAACAATATAGAAGCACGTCGCTTATGGATTGAAAAAACAAATAATCTTGCCAGTGTAGATGATGATAGGCAATGGTTGCCCAAAAATGACCCAAATCTATCTGTTAAGCGTTCTGTGGTACGCATCACTGCCAAGTTTTCTACCATGCAGCGTCAGGGAATTGAGATTGGTACTGGTGTAGTTATCCAGCGAGATGCTAACCGGATATTAATCCTCACTAATCGTCATGTGATTTTTGATGGCAATGAACAGGGTGAAAATATTCAAGTGGAATTTTTCAGTTCACCACCATCAGACCGCGTGCGAATGCGACGAAATGCCAAACTATTCAAAACGACTTCTACAGAGGATGAACTTGATTTAGCTATTTTAGAAGTTACCGTTATGAATTGAATATCTCGGCAAGGCGAGAGAATAGCGATAACCAAGCTAGATACATGATCATTTTTGTTGATTAACCTTGATTTTGCCTTTGGAACGAGGGGTCAGCCTATCGCCTTAACATCAGTCTTGTTGTTCTCGAAGAGCAAAAAGCTGTTAACTGGGTAGGAAGCCTATACTTACCCGCAAGGGAAGTGTAGGTAGTTCACTAATACTAATTCCCGCAAACCATAATTTCGGCTTGACGATCGCCATTTTCACCATATTTTAAACATACTTTTAAATAACTATCTGGTAGATATGGCATTCTTTCAGCCCATTCAATAGCGACAATTCCCGGTGTTACTTCTATGCCTTCCCAGTAACTTTCCAGGTTCAAGCCTGTAACTTCTTGAGGTTCTAGACGGTATAAATCCAAGTGATAAAGGGGAATGCGCCCTTCTGGGTACTCATTAATCAAAGTAAAAGTAGGACTAACAATAGAGTCAATTATTCCCAAACCTTTACCAATCCCTTGGACTAAGGTAGTTTTACCAGCACCTAAATCACCTTCTAGTAAAATCACACTACCAGCATTTAAAGTCTCACCAAGGGTAATACCTAATTGCTGTGTCGCTTCTATGTCAGGAAGGAAGATTTTATTCATTGGTAATTGGTAATTGGTAATTGGTAACGTCTAAGCATTATCCAGTGTATCGGGATTAACGCCTAAATCACGCAACAGTTGTCCTAGTTGTTCAACTTTTCTTTTTGCTTCTATTGTTTCTTGTTCAGCAAGAATAACTCTTTCATTAGCCGCAGCCGCTTCTTCTGTTGGTTCAGGAATTAATTCTCCTGTTAGTGTGAACCACCTTAACCATAACTTAGGAATATCTCGAAATGTCCCTTGCCATAGTCCTAAACTTAAACCTAATTCTGGCATTAGTAAGCGTCCTTCAATCATATTCATAGGTTCATAATGACCACCTACTAACTGAAATGCGCGGACTTCATTGGTGTAGCGACTAAAAACAATATAGTAAGGAATTCTTAAAATTCTTTGATAAACTTCCCATTTTGTGGGAGGTTTACCTATTTGACTTTTTCTATTACCTAAATCTTCATCTTCTGTACCAGGAGATAATAATTCTACAACTACAAAAGGGTTTGCTGGTTCTTGCCAAGTGACATAACTTAAACGTAAATCTTGACCATTATATAATTTTGGGACTCCAACAACACCAAACCAATCTGGGCGTTTATACCATAAAGGATTTTGCAGATCATAATAAAGATTCAAATCAGCCGCACTATAAACAAGTTCTGGATTCCAGTTTATGGGTTGAAATGTTAAATATAAAAGTAAAGGTTGTAAAAAATGAAAGTCATCTGGCAAGCCTTTTTCCTCCGGGTTTTCACTAGGTAAATCATACATTGTGGGTAAAGTTTCCCCAGGGGGAAGGGGTGGTTCAGTTTGAGAAATGATCGAAGAAGTCATAAATATTTTAGGTTGGTAATTGGTAATGGGGAAATATATTTCCCCGTCCCCAGTTTTTACTTCCCGTGATGCGCTCCACTGTACCATTTTAATAAGACTTTGGCTAGTTTTTGGGGGTCATGGCGAACAGCACCATATTCATCTTCAAATAAAATATTAGCAGGAACTATTCGCCGTCCTAACTGGGTGACAGATTCTCGGTCTAAAAAGACTGGATGGGCATTTTGTTGGGCATAACGGATAAGTGCTTGGGCTGAGGGTGTTTTTTTATGAACTAATACGGCATCGAATAACCTTCTACTGCCACAAGCGTCATCTATGGCTTGAATATGTTCAGCAACGCTATATCCATCAGTTTCTCCTGGTTGGGTCATGATATTGCAGATATAAATGCGGGGTACATTGGTAGCGGCGATCGCATCGGCAATTTCTCCAACTAACAAATTAGGAATTAAGCTTGTATAAAGACTACCCGGACCAATAATAATGTAATCAGCTTCTTGAATGGCTTTAATTGCCGCGGGAACTGCCGGTGGATTTTCAGGAATACAACCAATTTTGACAATTTTTCCCGCAGCTTTGGGAATATTCGACTCACCCTCAATGCGGCGGCCATCTGCCAATTCTGCCCAGAGACGGACATCACTGAGGGTAGCAGGTAAAACTTGTCCTCTCACCGCCAAGACTTTAGAACTGGCAGCGATCGCTTGGACTAAATCTCCAGTAATATCAGTCATGGCAGTTAAAAACAAATTACCAAAACTGTGACCTGTTAAACCATCTCCCGCCCGAAAGCGATATTGAAATAATTCCGTTAGTAATTTTTCTTCATCTGCTAACGCCGCCAAACAATTGCGGATATCACCCGGTGGTAAAACGCCAAATTCTTCGCGCAGTCTCCCAGAAGAACCGCCATCATCTGCTACGGTGACAATAGCAGTAATATTAGCACTATAAGTTTTTAAGCCTCTGAGTAAAGTTGAAAGTCCAGTCCCACCACCAATAACCACAATTTTCGGACCCCGGTATAAACGACGATGTGCCAATAGGACATCTATCAACTCCTCTTCATCACCAATAGGTCTGAGAACTTCCGTAATTGAACCAACAGTGCGAGATTGTCCCCACAGCACCAACAGCACACCAGATACCAGGAGTACCGGACCGCTGATATAGTTGGGTAAAATGTCAGCCAGGAAACCCAAAAGACCTTTCAGCAATTCCAGTATCCAAAAAATCGGGGTTAATTTTACCCAAATAGCCAACCCCAAACTGGCTAAGAAAACACCCCCAATACTGATAAGTAACCAGCGTTTCACAGCTAATCCAGGAGACAACCATTTGCACCATTGGTTAAACCGATAGGAAGTGCGACCTTGTGACTGTAGCTGTAGCGAATTAATGGCTTGTTTCAGAAAACCGATAAACATACCTAATAGGGAAAGTTGTTACAAACAATATTTAACAAAAAATTTACATCACCTGGTTTCCACACTAAGGGAAAACCATCACATTTATTCAATCCTTCATAATCACCGAGTAGGGGCGCAGGGCCTGCGCCCAGTTAGGAGTCAGAAGAAGGAAATACCAATCACCAATTACCCCAGTTATCAAGAATTTTATGAAAAAGCGAATTTTAGGAATAGATCCAGGACTAGCAACTGTGGGATTTGGGGCAATTGATTGGCAGCAAAGTCAAACAAAAGAACAACAGACAACGGTACAGATGGTTGATTTTGGCGTAATTCGCACCAGTGCCGATATGGAAATGAGTCAACGACTATGCACATTATTTGACGATTTACACACCGTCATGGAGGATTTACAGCCGGATTTAGTAGCCATTGAAAAATTATTCTTTTATCGTATGGCAAATACCATTGTTGTGGCACAAGCTAGGGGTGTACTGATGTTAGTTTTAGGACAGCGTAAACTCCCTTATGTGGAATTTGCACCTCCCCAAATTAAGCAAGCTTTAACGAATTATGGTAAAGCAGATAAGTCAGAAGTGCAAGAGGCTGTGATGCGGGAACTGGATTTAGATGAAATTCCTCGACCTGATGATGCGGCAGATGCTTTAGCGGTAGCATTAACGGCTTCGTTTCAGTTGTGATTCGTATAAAAATAGAATAGTTAATTTAGTTTCCTCACAGGTACAAATAAAAGCCTTTGGTAAGGAACAATTATTTAGCGGTGTTAGCAAGATCTCAGCCCTGGCTGATCCGGGAAATGATGTAATTGAACTAAGTAGGTTGGCGTTGAAAATTGTCGTTATGGCAAGGCAAAAGGCACTCATGCAAGAGGCAAGAGGCAAGAGGGTTTGGGCGATTTTACGTTTCTTTACACAGTTTGGTTTTATTGTGTTCACCTACTTATCAGATAGTTTATCAATTACCACCGATATTGATGGCGGAAGTGGAGACGATATTATTTCTGGTGGCGCTGTTGGTGATATCCTCAAAGGTGGAGAAGGTAATGATGTTTTAGATGGCAGAGCAGGTGATGACATCCTTTCTGGCGGTGATAATAACGATCAATTACAGCGATTTCCAATCATATAAGGTACATCTTAGCCCCCTCATCGCTTGCGATGAGGGGGTTGCTGCTTGGGGAGATTACGATAATAACGGTACATTAGATTTGTTATTATCTGGGGAAGCAAAAGTTACGCGATCATCACTTACTTTGGATGGAGTTAATGATTATGGCAGTATTCCTAATTCCGACAAAATCAACTTTAATACTAATGATAATTTCAGCGTAGAAACTTGGGTTAAAGCAGATCCAAACCAGCCTGATCAACAAAATAAGACTTATTTTGACAACCAGATCCTCGAAAAATGGAATGGGCTAGTACACTGCGGCGTAAGTGAATGAACCATTTTCAAGCCTTGTAATCAATCAAATTTTCGGAAGTTTTAATGGTTGTGTTATTTACGCCAACCTGTACTAAGTAGGTGAACACAATAAAACCAAACTGTGTAAAGAAACGTAAAATCGCCCAAACCCTCTTCACTCTTGCCTCTTGCCTCTTGCCTTTTGCCTTGCCATAACGACAATTTTCAACGCCAACCGACCTAGCATCTTTTTTGGAGATGTCTATTAGGCCAAGAAATAAACTTTGCTGATTGTTTAACAATTTCAACGGATCAAAAATATCTTTTGTTAAATATATAAATAAAAATGTAGCGCCAGGTATTTTTGGCTGAATATTGGGTATAAACCAGAAAAATACAGTTTTTTAAACTTGAAGTTAAAGCGGTCAAAATTCCACCTCAACAATCATTTTCCAACTTACCCCATATTACAGTTATTACCTTGACGCTGCTTATTAGACGTTCCTTTTCTGGGTATCACGCCAAACTTCGGTCATCCTTCCCCAGTTAGTGCTAAATTCATCCAAACCCATAATAGTTCCCGGTCTTTCCTCATCCCAAGAAGCGGAAAGAACACCATAGGTAATTCCCAACACACCTAAACCAAACAATCCCATATTCACCAATAAAACGGCGATAGGGGGAAGTTGGATATCAGCCAAGGTAACTAGTAGATAGCTAACTACCAAACTAGTAATACCTAAAAATGTGGGGACACCACAAAACCCAGCCACTCGGCGAATCATGCGTTGACTGACCACTTCAGGAATCGCCATTTCTTGTTTAGAATAACGGCGTTTCTGTTGCGATTTTTCTTGAGGTTCTTTGGTTTTGATAACGGGTTGACTAATAGCCTTAGCGGGTTTTGGACGCTTTTTGTTTGGCTCGAAAGGCAATGGACTACGTTCCGATTCTTCAGCAGCCATAAGAATTAGTTCCTAACCGCGAATACCAAGACGAGTAATTAAAGCTTTATATTTTTCTTGACTACCTGCTTGGATATAAGCTAGAAGACGCTTTCTTTGGCCAATCATCTTCAATAGTCCTCTACGGGAGGAATGGTCTTTCTTATTAGCTTGCAAATGTTGACTGAGGCGGTTAATGCGGTCAGTTAGCATTGCAATTTGGACATCAGCCGAACCAGTGTCGGTTTCATGAACTTGATATCCAGAAATGAGTTCTTGTTTGCGCTGTTGCGTCAGAGCCATGATCGGTTAAATTGTGATTGTTTTTAAATTTGTGTAGCAGTTTCCTATAATATCACACCCATCCATTGGTGTGGCAAATTCCTCTAGGACTCTTGACACTCTTAGGGCTTAACAATAGTAATGAAATTAAAGCCTCTCATTTTTCAACTTTTCTCTACCGACCATAGAGAAATTTGACCAGCCATAGAGCGAGCCAGCCTAATAGAGCATACACGATGATTGCAATTAGGACATTGATATCAAAAACATTCGCTCCACCTCCAGCAACAGGACTAATTAACAAGGTGGAAAATGGCGCAATGAAGGGATCAGAAAGATTGTAAATAAACTGGGCAAAAGTATTTTGCGTATTTGCCCCGGAAAAACGTAGAAAGAAGCGTAACATCAGCAAGATTTCCAGCATTCCCACTAGAAGGTAAATGCTATTGATAATCCAGGCAAATATAGATCTGCGTTTGCTAGATTCAAGTCGTCCCTCCTCCTGTTGCAATCGGAAAGTTTCTTCTTCACTGCGAAGTTCTTGCCTTCGCGCAGAATTGCTTCGTTCATGAGGATTTCTATTCATAAGTTTGAGATTTTTATTAATATGGCTATAACTTCAGTGCTTGTATTCAAACCTCAGATACCTCAGATACAGCCTTGCATCCTCAAAAATTAGACTATGCGGCGACCAATTAGTAAATTGTAAACTATTCCAATTAGAGCTAAAACTAAAAGCAGATGAATTAAGCTACCTCCGACATGAACCGAGAATCCTAACAGCCAGAGGACAAAGAGTACAACAGCAGCCGTCCAAATTAGATTAATCATATTTGCCTTTATTATATAGTGTGTTACTACAGAAGTCTTTGGTTATGCAAATATCTTATCTGAACATGATTAAATCTCAATCCTCAAGAAGAGATAGTCCAACAGAAAGAGAACAAATTTCATCATCAGCACTCTTTTTTTTGGCGAAGATATTGAGGAGAGAGACGGTATTTTTGCTGCTGTTGCTAAATCTTGAATCGAATCTAATATTACTCCGGTGATTTGAGAGCTTGATCTAAAACTTGTCTAGCTTGTTCTGCTTTTCCCCTCGCTTCCTGGTAACGCAGATTAGCTTGAGCAAAATTTTTGAGAACTTTAAAACCTTCTTTAAGATGGGTTATTTCTTCCTCGGTGACAGATTTATCGGAAAACAGGACATCAATGGCTTGACGAATTTCTAAGGCTTCGGTGCGTGATTCTTGGACTTTTAACTTCAGGGAAGCTAAATTACTGAGAATTTGCACTGCTTGGGTAATTTCGTCTTCACGGCTAGAAGTATCTGTAGTTGGTTCTTTCACCTCAATTAATTGTTGCGGACCAAATCCCTCTTCTAGTTCCGTTGGTAATTCACCAGCCTCCATGAGTTCCATTAACTGATCCATGGCTTTATCACGGGCTTTAGCGGAATCTTTACCAGGAACTGTAAGGATAAGTTCTGGGCTTTGAGCGAGACTGTACTGAACCATAGGTGTATATATAAATCCTATCTAATTTGTGAAAAGTATGATGGCAACTAAGAACCGCAAAGAAAAGAAATTTCGCTTCAATTATACTGAATAAAGGTAAACCAAAATATAACAAAAGGGAAGATTTATGACTCCCAATCCCGCTATTATGCGTTCTGTGGAACAACTAGGCTACCGAGTCACGGTTGGTGATGTAGCCACCCAGATAGGATTAAATATAGCTGAAGTCAATCAAAGTTTATTAGCCCTTGCTGCTGACGCTGGGGGACATTTACAGGTTGCAGAATCAGGTGATGTTGTTTATCAATTTCCTCGCAATTTTCGAGATATTTTACGCAATAAATATTTGCAAATACGGTTGCAGGAATGGTGGAAAAAAGTTTGGTCTGTGCTATTTTATCTGATTCGGATTTCCTTTGGCATCCTTTTAGTTGCTTCTATCTTGCTGATTACTGTGACTATCATCATTATTATGACTGCTAGTTCAGATCGGGATGATGATAATCGCAGTAGTTCTAGAAGTAATAATTTCTTCTTTTTTCCGGATTTATTCTGGTATTTTAGCCCAAATTATGGTGATACCCGGCAAGAAAGACGGAGGGAACGGGGCGAAGGTAGTGAAATGAATTTTTTTGAGGCTGTGTTTTCATTCTTGTTTGGTGATGGTGATCCTAATGCCAGTTTGGAAGAACGCCGTTGGGAAGAAATTGGGGCTGTGATTAGTAATAATCAAGGTGCTGTGGTTGCAGAACAAATTGCTCCTTATTTGGATGATGTTGGCGAAAAATATCAACAAGAATATGAGGATTATATGTTGCCTGTGCTGGTAAGATTTAATGGAATGCCCCAGGTAAGTTCTGACGGGCAAATAGTCTATTATTTCCCAGAGTTACAAGTAAGAGCTAGTAAAAAGCAACGGCGTTCAATATCTGAATATCTCCATGAATTTTCCTGGAAGTTTAGTGCAGCTAGTTCTGGGCAAATTCTCCTCAGTGCTAGTTTAGGAGGAGTGAATTTTGTTGGAGCTTTAATTTTGGGCAATTTATTAAGAAATGGCACAATTGCGGCTCAAATTGGCGGATTGGTGGCTTTTGTGCAGGGTATTTATGGATTGTTATTGGCTTATGGTACAGGGTTTATTGCTATTCCCTTAATTCGGTATTTCTGGATTAAGCGACGCAATGATCAGATTTCTACTCGCAATCTTCAACGCCAAGAACGGGCTAGATTATTAGCGGGTGCGGATGCTTCTTTACGGAAAAAAATCGCTTTTGCTCGTGAATTTGCCACAGAAAAAGTTATTGGTAAGGAAGATGCTGTTTATTCCACAGATACAGATTTACTCGAACAGGAATTTCAGAATAAGCAAATAGGTGATTAGTAATTAGTCATTGGTCATTAGTCATTGGTCATTGGTCATTGGTCATTAGTCATTGGTCATTAGTCATTGGTTGTTATGCTCAAAACGGTTGAGAGATGGACTTTTACGAAATTACGAAAAACCTAGATTTGTAGGGGTAAAGCAAGAGCTTCATTGGTGTCAACTTAACGTAAAACCTCTATCCCGCAAAGAACTCAAGTCATCTCATTCCCAGTCAGAGACTGGGAATGAATTCTAGAAGGCTCTGCCTTCAATAATATTAGAGGCAGAGCCTCATCAACTGCATTCCTAGTCAGAGACTAGGAACGAGATGTGGTAGGGATTTGAGCTTAAGTTGACACCAATGAAGCTCTTGCTTTACCCCTACAAATCTAGGTTTTTCGTAATTTCGTAAAAGTCCAGGTCCCAACCGTGTTTAGTATAAGCCGTGTTGGGTATAATAAATATCTCTATCTTCCCTGTGTAAGCGTTCACAGGGGTACTTGGTGACTTAAATACCGTGAAATAGAATGTGTGAAGTAGTTACAGCTATGAAAATCACAAGTTAATCCATCTGGAGTACAAATGAATAACTACGCAAAACATAGTCGTATTTATGACTTATTTAGGGGCAGAAATTTGTGGGAGTAAAGATGGAGAAGGTTGACCCTCACGCTTGGCACTGATAGCTGAAGTCATGAACTCCAAAACATTCCGATGTTGAGAACGAAGAGTAGTAACAACAGTTAACATTCTGGACACAAAGATACTACCAGCTTGGGATTGAGAACCAAAACTAGTCCGTCTCCAAATAACCGCCGGACGGATAGCACGTTCAGCCGCATTATTTGTGGGTTCAACATCTTCAACTTGGACAAACAACCACAGAGCAGGTTCAATCTTTAAGAGTTGGCGACCCATTAGAGGTGTGATTCACTCGGCAGGACTAGTCAGAGATGAACTTTTGTTGAATATGGAATTAAAGAACTTCAATAGCGTGCTTAGACCTAAAGCTTTGGGTGCTTGGGTGCTACACCGCTTATTTGAAAATGTTTCCTTAGACTTCTTCGTCCTCTTCTCTTCTGTGGCTTCCGTAGTGGGAACAATGGGTCAAGGAAATTATGCTGCTGGTAACTCCTTCATGGATTCCCTAGTCCACTATCGTAGAAGCAAAGGATTGCCAGCCCTAAGTATTAATTGGGGTCCTTGGGGCGAAGTGGGAATGGCAAGTCGTCTAGATTTAACTGACTACTATGCCCAACGAGGCATTGGCATTATTAGACCCAAGGATGGGATAGAAATCCTATCACGGCTACTCAATTATGACTTACCCCAAGTTACGGTTGTGCCGGCAAACTGGGCTTTGGTTGCTAATATGTACCCGACGGGGACAACGGTAAGAATCATTTCTGATTTATTGGCAGAAGCTCAAGAAAAAAGCACTACTCAAGGTGATACTACCGTCATTAGCGAAGGCCATTTTATTCAACAAATTTTTGCGGTTGAAGCATCACAGCAAACATCATTGTTGGAAACTCACATCCAAGAATTAATATCTCAAGTTCTGCGAATCGATTTATCTCGTCTCAACTTAGAACAATCATTGAATGCTCTGGGATTGGATTCCATGATGGCGATTGAGTTGAAGCAGCGCATTGAAATCAGTGTGGGAGCAAGTATCGCCGTAGTTGATTTGCTCAAGGGTTCTAATATTAGGGAGATTGTCACAATTCTTATGCCCCAAATACAGGAATATCAAAAACTAGCAAGTCAAGAGGATATAGGTAAACTTCTATCGGATTTAGAACAGCTATCGCCAGAAGAAGCCGAGAGATTATTTGCCGAAATTCAGCAGCAGTAATGGTACAATACATACAAAATCTGTTGTTAGAGTAATTTCCTCCAATAGACCTTTCCGGCAGGGCTGTTTCATTCTAAATTTTGACATTTTATGTCTTTACAAGAATGCGTTATTTTAGGCTTCAGAGATTTTATCTCACAATGGCTGAGAATACCTAAATTCTTTGCTTAAATCTAGAATGAAATAACCCTGACCTGTCTGGGAAGAAAACTCCACAAAAAAGATGACCTGTTTGCAGCAGTGCTTCGCTATCCAATCTTGTGGGATATTTTTAAAATTTGGCAGTCTCTACAATGGTTTCAAATCACATTTAATTTTCGGACAGGTCTATTGCCATTTGTTCAAATAAAAGCAATTACAAAATTAAAGGGAGCCTAGATTCATGGTTGCTGTTTCTCAGAAAAATGATCAAAAAACAGACATTCAAGAACAGGAATATGATGTAGTGATTATGGGTGCTGGTTTCGCTGGAGTTTGTCAAGCTCGTCATTTATTGTTGAAAATCCCTAATATTCGGGTTGCTTTAATTGATCCTCGTCCAGAAGACCGCACAGATAAAGACCTCAAAATTGGTGAATCAACTGTGGAAATTGCCACCCTTTTTATCTGTAAAGAGTTAGGTTTATATCAGAAGTGTTGAATGTTAGGAAAAGATTAAAAAAAAGTACCATAATTTGATACAATCTAAAAAAATCTAGATAAAGAATTATCAAATTATGCGCTTAAAGAATTTCCCAGAAGTGGTCAAAACAATATTGAAACCATTGCCCAAAAAAGATTATCCAGTTCTGGACACATTTTCATTTGTATCAGTGTGGTTACAGTATGTCATGGATAAAAGTATAGTGAGTATGAGAGATTTATTTCAAAGACTAAATAATCAAGGGATAGATTTAAAAATATCAAATTTTTCCAAGGCAAGTAAAAAGAGAGATACTCAAGTATTTTTGGAGATAATAACTGAATTAAACAATCAACTGAGAAAGAAAAAAGGAAAGGAAGAAACCCAAGCATTATTTCCTATAGATTCAACAATTATTACATTAACAAGTAAATTATTATGGAGTCAAGGATATCATCAAGTAAAACTATTTTGTGGGTTAGATAGTTTGACATCAGAAGTTGGTGGAATGGTGATTCATTTTGGGCAAGGACATGACCATAAATATGGACAAGAAACAGTAGAAGCAATTCCGTCAAAAGGAGTAGGGATAATGGATAGAGGATTTGCATCCTCCGAAAGAATATCTGAATTAAAACAACAAAAAAATAAAGCTTTTGTCTTAAGAATTAAAAATAATGTCACTTTAGAAATGCTAGAAAATGGTAATTGTAAAGTTGGCAAAGATGAAAGAGAAGTGGAAATTAGAGTAGTAGCATTTTGTGATATAGAAACTAAGAGTGAATTTCGTTTAGCAACAAACTTATTAAATGAAGGAGAAGAGCAAGTTAGTAATCAAGAGATTATGGAAATTTACATACAAAGATGGCAAATTGAATTGTTATGGAAATTCTTAAAAATGCACCTCAAGTTAGACAGACTTATGACAAAGAATGAGAATGGAATTAGAATTCAGATAATGTGCTGTTTAATCGCTTATTTGATATTGCAACTAATAGAAATACCGCAAGAATTTGGCAAAACTTTATTAGATAAGCTCCGTTATCTTCAGTCCTATATGTGTCAGGAAATAAGTTATGTTCATTGGTTTAGAAAACTTATTTGGATAAGATGAAAAATAGCACTTATAGGCTAAGTTTATTTCAATATGTAAAGTTTTATTACGCTATTCAACATTTCTGGGCCGGACACTTTCAAAAACTTCTTGAAGGCATTGTTGCCAATCCTGAACAAAAGGTTTCTGAATTGCCTCTGCTGACCAATGCAGAATATCAACAGATTTTTACAAAGTGGAATTTTACAGAAATTAGCTATCCCCAAGAATGTATTCATCAGTTGTTTGAGACTCAGGTAGAAAAAACACCAGATAATAAAGCGATCGCTTATCAAGAGCAATATTTAACTTACCAAGAGTTAAATCAAAGATCAAACCAACTAGCCCATTACTTACAGAAGTTAAAGATTGGCCCCGATGTACTAGTAGGTATTTGCTTAGAGAGATCTGTCGATCTGGTCGTTGCAACATTGGGTGTCCTCAAAGCAGGTGGAGCTTATGTTCCATTAGATGTTAACTACCCCCAAGATAGGCTCGCTTATATGATAGATGATACACAGGTTCCTGTTCTGCTGACCTACAAGTATCTGTCAGATAAGCTACCTCACAATAACGTCAATGCTATCTATTTAGATACAGAGTGGCCATTGATCGCTCAAGAAAACGCGGAAAATCTCCATATTGAAGGGACGACATCAGCGAATCTAGCTTATGTCATTTATACATCAGGTTCTACGGGCAATCCTAAAGGAACAATGGTTCAGCATGGAAGTTTAGTCAATGCTTACCGAGGCTGGGAACAAACATATGCTCTGCGCTCTGCGACAACCTGCCATCTCCAGATGGCCAGCTTCTCATTTGATGTATTTACAGGAGATTGGACTAGAGCATTATGTTCTGGGGCAAAACTCTTACTTTGTCCATCTGATCTGTTATTAAACCCTGAAGGGCTATATAACCTGATTGTTCAGGAAAAAGTTGACTGCGCTGAGTTTGTGCCTGCTGTATTCAGGAATTTGATTAAGTACTTAGAAAAAACTCAGCAATCGCTAGACTTTATGAAAGTTTTAGCTATTGGTTCTGACAGTTGGTATGTCAGAGAATACAAACACTTTCTGCAATTTTGCGGTTCCCAAACTCGTTTGATTAACTCCTACGGGCTTACTGAAACTACAATCGACAGTTCTTATTTTGAAGATTCTGTTGATGATTTATCCCTGGAAGAAATGGTTCCAATTGGTCGTCCATTTCCCAACACAAATATTTATCTACTGGATCGGAATCAGCAGCCTGTACCAATTGGTGTCCCTGGGGAGATATACATTGGTGGAGCAGGTATTGCCAGAGGTTACTTAAACCAACCAAAATTGACAACAGCTAGATTTATCACTAATTTCTTCAACCAGAAGTCGAGTTTATGCATCTATAGAACTGGTGATTTGGCGCGCTATCGCACAGATGGCAACATTGAAATGATGGGGCGCATAGACAACCAGGTTAAAATTCGTGGTTTCCGTATTGAATTAGGTGAAATAGAAACAGTACTGTGTGAAAACGAAGGAATACATCAGAGTGTGGTCATTGTTCGGCAAGATTTATCTGGTGATAAGCGCTTAGTCGCCTACGTAGTTCCTACAGCAAACACCACGGTTTCTGCTCTAGATTTGAGAAACTTCCTTAAAGGTAAATTACCGGACTATATGATTCCGGCTGCCTTCATAATTTTGGAAACTCTGCCTCTGTCACCATCAGGTAAGATAAATCGTCGCGCTTTACCTGCACCTGATTGGAGCAGTAACGATTTCAAAGAAACTTATGTCGCTCCTCGCACAGCAATTGAGGAAGTACTAGTAGAAATTTGGCAACAGGCACTTGGTATTAATCGCATCGGCATTCAAGATGATTTCTTTAACTTAGGAGGTCACTCTCTGCTAGCAATGCAGATAATTTCTAATGTGCGCGAATCATTTGAAGTACAAATTCCTTTACAAAAGTTATTTCAAGCATCCACTGTAGCTAACTTTGCCAGTGTAATTGCGGAACATCAAGGCAAAGAGCAAGAATTTAGTAACTATCCAGATGCGATCGCAATTCCAGAGGAATGGTATGAGCCGTTTCCACTTACAGATATTCAGGAGGCTTATTGGGTTGGTCGTAACGAATTGTTTGAAATGGGTAATGTTTCAACTCATAGTTACGACGAACTGGAATTCAAAAATTTAGATGTGGAAAACTTGCACCTAGCTTGGCAGCGATTGATTAAACGTCATGGAATGCTAAGAGCAATTGTGCTACCAGATGGCCAACAAAAAATTTGGCGGGATGTTCCCGACTATAAAATTGAGGTTTTGGATTTAAGTGGCAAAGCTCCTGACGAAATAGAATCCCAAATTGAAACTATTCGCCAGCAAATGTCACATCAGATATTCAAAACTCATCAATGGCCACTATTTGAGCTTCGTGCGACTCTTTTAGATCAGCAAGTTGCCCGACTGCACTTAAGTACAGACGCACTCACCTTTGATGCCTGGAGTTTTATCGTCATTATCAAAGAGTTATCGCAACTTCTTGATGATCCCAAGGCTTTCTTGCCTCCTATAAATCTATCCTTCCGAGATTATGTCCTAGCAGAACAATCTATTAAATTTACAGAAGACTATCAACGTTCTCTAGCTTATTGGCAGACTCAAATAGTAACTTTACCACCGGCACCAGAATTACCCCTGGCAAAAAATCCCAGTTCCTTGAACGAACCCCACTTTAGCCGACTGCATTCAACTTTAGAAAAAGAAACCTGGACTAAACTTAGAACCAAAGCAACAAGATATGGATTAACACCAACAGGATTATTACTTACCGCTTTTTCTGAGGTGCTTGCTCTTTGGAGCAAGAATCCCCAATTTACATTGAATCTCACTTTCTTTAATCGTCTCCCCTTGCATCCAGAGGTGAACGATATTGTAGGTGAGTTTACTTCCTTGACGCTATTAGCTTTAGATTACTCAGTGCGGGATTCATTTCTAGATAGGGCCCGGCGTACCCAGGAAAAACTGTGGAATGACCTAGAGCATCGGCATGTTAGTGGCATCCAAGTATTACGGGAACTGAATCGTCGTCAGGGAGGGGTGACAAGGGCAAAGATGCCAATTGTATTTACCAGTGCTCTAACACTTCCAGTTCCCGATATAGAATCTTCTCCCATTGCCCTACGTCCGGTATACGGTATCACCCAAACGTCTCAAGTATGGTTAGATCACCAGGTTTGGGAAGAATCAGGAACATTAATTTTTAACTGGGATGTGGTAGAGGAAATATTCCCAGAAGGATTACTACAGGATATGTTCATCGCTTACTGTGAATTGTTGCCTCGACTTGCCAATGAAGATGCTATTTGGCAAGAACCAACACTATATCTACTACCACCTGCTCAGTTTCAGCAACAATTACAGGTTAATGCTACTGAAGAAAAAATGTGTGCAAATTTACTGCATACTTTGTTTACTTCTCAGGCATCCCTGCAACCAAAAGAAGTAGCAATAGTTACACCCCAAAACAGACTGACTTACGAAGAAGTTTACCGTCAGGCAAATAGAATTGGTCGTCGTTTACGGCAATTAGGAGCGCGTCCAAACACATTAGTTGCTGTAGTCATGCAGAAAGGTTGGGAACAAGTAGTGGCAGTGTTAGGTATTTTGCAATCTGGTGCTGCCTATTTGCCAATTGATCCTGAACAACCTCAAGAACGTATTTGGTATCTTATAGAACAAGGACAAGTACAATTAGTTCTCACACAGTCTTGGCTTAATACTTTTCTAGAATGGCCTCAACACGTTCAGAGATTGTGCGTGGACAACAACGACTTTATAAATATTAGTGACCAACCACTAAACACAGTACAAGGAGCAAACGACTTAGCTTATGTTATTTTCACATCAGGCTCTACTGGGTTACCGAAAGGTGTGATGATTAACCATCGTGGTGCGGTCAACACTATTGTGGATATTAACAAGCGTTTTCAAGTAACAAATAAAGACCGGGTATTTGCAATATCTGCATTGAACTTTGACCTGTCAGTCTACGATATTTTTGGCATACTTGCAGCGGGTGGAACAGTTGTCATCCCTGATGCTTCCAGTAGACGAGATCCCAGTCATTGGTTACCACTCATGATACAGGAGAAAGTAAGTTTATGGAACTCAGTTCCAGCTTTAATGGGAATGTTGACAGAATACACTCAGTCTCAAGGTAAATATCTACCTGAATCTCTGCGTCTGGTGATGATGAGTGGTGATTGGATTCCTCTTTCTTTACCAAATGAAATTAAAGAACTATCAACCGATGTGAAGGTGATTAGTTTGGGAGGTGCAACTGAAGCGTCAATTTGGTCAATCCTCTATCCTATTGAAATAGTTGATACGAATTGGTCTAGCATTCCCTACGGAAAACCTATGGCTAATCAGAAATTTTACGTATTGAATGATGTCTTAGAACCATGTCCTGTATGGGTATCAGGACATCTTTATATTGGTGGCGTTGGATTGGCTATGGGCTACTGGCGAGATGAGGAGAAAACCCACGCAAGCTTCATTGTCCACCCCAAAACTGGATTGCGATTATATCGAACAGGTGACTTGGGTCGCTATCTACCAGATGGAAATATTGAGTTTTTAGGCCGACAAGACTTTCAAGTAAAAATCCAAGGCTATCGAATCGAGTTAGGAGAAATTGAGAAAGCACTAGTACAACATTCAAAAATACAAGATGGGATTGTTACCACGGTGGGAGAGACCAAGGGCAATAAAAAGCTAGTCGCCTATATTCTTCATCAGAATGAAGATGCCTTCGACGAGCGGGAATTACGTAATTTTCTCCGTGAGAAACTTCCAGAATATATGATACCTTCACTATTTACGGTTCTGAAAGAATTTCCACTCACATCCAACGGAAAAGTGGATCGTAAAGCTCTAGCTAATTCGACTTCTATCAATTTCCAGATAGAAAAACATTTTGTCCCTCCTCAGACTTCTATTGAAAAGAAACTGGCTACAATTTGGTCAGAAATGCTCCAAGTAGACTCGGTAGGTATCGAAGATAATTTCTTTGAGTTGGGAGGTAATTCTATACTTTCGATTAGGTTGATTTTACATATACGTGAGGTATTTCAAGTTGAGTTACCATTGAACAAACTTTTTGAAACACCAAACATCGCTAATTTAGCAGGTTACATCGAAGGCTTTTAATGTTTTAATATAGCAGATAAGTAAGTTGGCGTTACATATGTTAATTATTTAACGTCAACTTACTTAGACAGTTCGAGCCTATTGACAACAATTTTTGTGTTTATAAAATAGAGATCCTAAGTTTATATGGTAAATAGAGTCTGAAACACTGGTTATTTCCTTGATTTGATGAATTTAGTAGTGCAATTGGTTGATATACTTAGGAACGCAAATTTAATAACCTGCAATTCTGATGTAACCTGGAATGGTGCGTTACGCTGTCGCTAACACACCCTACTTTTGCACCTTATTTAATTCACATTCCTTAAGTTGTGTAGTTTCCATCTGAATCACTAAAGTTCATGTATAGTCAATGTCTCAAATACCACTACTTTAAGATCACTCTTTATAACTGTAGGCTTAATACTACAAATATCTAGGACTTGCTGAGTAAACCAAAAACCTAGACATATCAAAAGTTTGAAGGTTTAAAAGGTGAATCAGGTGCAAGGAATAAGCGTTAAAACTATCAAAAAACTATCACTTTCCCAGATTCAAGACTATTCTTATCTTCTTCTAATTTTTCCTCCTGACTCCTAGTCCTAACAAAAAGACTTTTTCAGCAAACCATACCCAGATGAAATTTCAATACTTTTTAAGTTTTTGGAAGCACTGCGTAGATTCAATGGAACTCCGAAAAAAGTATTAGAATCTGCTGAATTGATGCAGTTGCTGCTCCCCACTCTACGAGCAGATTTGATGATCAATGAATCCTATACTTACACCGTAGAACCTCCGCTGGATTGTCCAATTACTGTTTTCGGAGGTTTACAAGATCCATTGGTCAATCGTGATGATATGGAAGCTTGGAAAGAGCATACACTAAGTTCTTTTTCACTCCATCTGCTTCCTGGTGATCACTTTTTTATTAATACTGCACAGTACTTTCTTCTGCAACTTATTAACAAAACTGTAACTGCCGGGGTGAAATGAGCATCCATTCCGAAACTTACGCTAAGGACTTGATGACCTGTTTTCAACATCCTGATTGACAGGAATAAAGAGGAGCATCCAGGCATTAGGGGAGTACGGAAAATAGTAGTGCGATTCGTTGTGAGTGAATCACGGTGAAAGCCCGTAAATAACCTCACCAACCCAACCTGACGACAGGAGAAGGTTGAACTCTCGGTCTGATATGGGTGCAAGTCCCATCTGCCAGACTCAGGTATGACTCCCTATCTGCCTACGATGACCCGACTCGGTTTCGGGAGGTCGAAGCTAGGAACAGGGCGCAATCAGACATCCGTTGTGGGGTGACACTGGCGCTAATGGGGAGTTCCTATGATGAAACCGAGCCTATAAAAGCAACTTATCCTGAAGCGGGACACAACTCAAAAACCCGACTTTACTGGAGTTAATTCCCGCCGCATTTCACTAAGATAGCGGGTGCGATTCGTTGTTAGCTGAATCACGGTATCCAGCCCGTACATAAGCTAACCAACCCCATCCAATCATGGAAAAAGGTTGAACTCTCGGTCTGATATGGGTGCAAGTCCCATCTACCAGACTCAGGTATGACTCCCCATCTGCCCACGATAACCCGACTCGGTTTCGGGAGGTCGAAGCTGGGAACAGGGCATAATCAGACATCCGTTGTGGGGTGACACTGGTGCTAAAGGGGAGTTCCCACGGTGAAACAGAGCCTTAAAAAGCGACCTACTTAGAGGCAGGGCGCAACATCAAAAACCCTGACCACACTGGAGTTAATTCCCGCCGCATCCTGCGCTTGATAGCGGTAAGAGTCCAGGGAATCCAGCGGTTGAAGTGGCTACACCTAACGGACCTAACAATCATCCGAGGGAACGAATAAAAACGGATTGAAGGTCTAGGGGCGGTCGAACCCCATAAGTAGGCTGGACGAGCAGCGGAATCCCTTCAATTCGGGTAGGACAGACCGTAATTGGTCTGAGGTGTTCAGAATACACAGATTGGAGCAGAGCATGATTGGACACAGAGACAACTCTAGTGAATCTTGGAAGAAGTTACCTTGGAAGAAATTCCGCCGTAACCTATTCCGCCTACAAAAACGAGTGTACAAAGCGGTTCAAGTTGGAGACAAGCGTAAAGCTAAGTCCCTACAAAAGCTGATTCTGAAATCCTCCGCAGCGAGATTACTGGCTATCCGTCAAGTATCACAGCTAAACGCTGGGAAAAAGACCGCAGGAATTGACGGCAAAAAGTCCCTTACCTTTAAGGAACGCTTTGAGCTTAATGAACTGCTAAAAGCATCCGCCAACAACTGGAAACACCAGGGGCTAAGAGAAATACCCATCCCCAAAAAGGACGGTACTACCAGGATGCTGAAAATCCCTACTATTGCAGATAGGGCGTATCAATGCCTTGTCAAATACGCATTAGAACCAGCACACGAAGCAACCTTCCACGCCAGGAGCTACGGGTTTAGGACAGGACGCTCGGCACATGATGCCCAGAAATACCTGTACAACAACCTATGTTCTACACGAAATGGAATAGATAAACGAGTTATAGAACTCGATATTGAAAAATGCTTTGACAGGATAAACCACACCGCCATCATGGACAGACTCATCGCTCCTTACAGCATAAGACAAGGAATCTTCCTTTGTCTCAAAGCCGGAGTTAATCCAGAGTTCCCCGAACAAGGAACACCTCAAGGTGGCGTGGTAAGTCCACTATTAGCTAACATCGCCTTAAATGGAATTGAAAGTATTCATAGACACCACACGGTTTCTAAAAATCGAATCACAGACAAGACCCCAAAGGAACATATTATCGAACCTTCAATCCGTTATGCGGACGACATGGTGATAATACTCCGACCCCAAGACGATGCCACAGAAATACTTGAAAAAATCAGTCAGTTTTTAGCAGTGCGGGGAATGAAAGTCAGTGAGAAAAAGACGAAGCTAACCGCCGCGACAGATGGGTTCGATTTCCTAGGCTGGCACTTTAAAGTTCAGAAAAACGGGAAGTTTAGATGCGTTCCATCAGCGGACAACTTTAAATCTTTTCGCAAGAAAGTAAAACATATCGTCAACAACTCGAATTATGGTTCTACCACAAAGGCTGAGAAATTAGCCCCTGTAGTTAGAGGTTGGAGGAATTACCACCGCTTCTGCAAGATGGACGGGTCAAGAAACTCGTTATTCCATATCCAAAACAGAGCATTTAGGGTATTCAACAAGGAAACTAAGCTAAACCGCTACTCTAGCAAGAAATTACTAGATAAGGCGTTCCCAGCAGTTCCTTACTCCGAACACAAACATATCATGGTCAAAGGAGAGAAATCACCTTACGACGGAGATTTAAGTTATTGGAGCGAACGTAATAGCAAGCTCTATAACAACAATACCTCTAAAGCCCTCAAACGGCAAAGCCATAAATGTGGTCATTGTGGTCTTAAAATGCTCAGTGATGAGAAGGTACATCTACATCACCTGAGTTCGATGTAAATAAAAAGTCTAAAAGTACGTAACAGCAACAGTTCTGTCAATAAGTATTGGTTATTGAGAATTAAAGCCCACGCCAAAAAGTTCTCAAAAAATTAATTTTTTGAAATGTATTTACTATTAGGTAATATTGATATTTAATTGGTAATTAAGCTAATAAAACTGGTAAGGTTTCAATTTCATTTTCATCAAATCTTAAAGAAGGTTTTTTAGGTTGCCAAGTATAAGCTATTATTGCAGCAACAACATTAACCATGAAATTAGTAACACTTCGATGTCGAGAATGAGCAAGTTGTGAAATATTTTTGAGTTGGTCATTAACAGTTTCAATTAAAGAGCGTTTTCGGAGCATTAATTTCTCCTCCAGGGACAAGAGCTTATTCCGCATATTTTTCTTGAAAGGAGTGATTAATTTGAGTCCATTAGACCAAAGTTCAAGCCAGAGTTTTTGAGAAATATATCCTTTGTCTCCAAATATTTTCCCAAATAAGTTCTTAGTCAAAGTGGGAACAGGTTTTCGGTCATCTGTATTTCCAGGAGTAATTTGAAACGCAAGTAACTCTCCTTGATCATTAATAATCAAATGAAGTTTAAACCCAAAATACCAACAAATAGAACTTTTCCCCCAGCCAGCTAAATCTTTAAAGACCTTATTTGTCTTGGCTCTTTTAGAATGACAAATGGGAATAGAGGTACTATCAATAAAACTTATACCTGTATTGAGTCCTTTTCGTGTATTCAGATAATACATCAAGGGAATTAAAGCATTTGGCATTAATTCAACAAATCTTTGATAACTCACTAAATTGGGAAATTCACCTTGGCAATATTTGAAGATATGTTTCAGGTAATAATCTTTAAAATTGCGGTAACTAGAGCGATGAAAATACACAATTATTGTCATAATTTCACTTAGACATAATCGGCTGGGTCTAATTCTTTTTTTTATTTGGGATGGGATAAGTTGAGCTTGAAATATTGGCTCAAAATAGGTACAAAAATCATCAATTTCACAGAAAATAGTTTCTAATTCCATGAGTTATAATCATTAATTTTCTTTAATTAAACCTCTTCTATTGTCCCTAATCTGAGGTACTTTGAGTTTGTATTCAAATAGTATTCGTAATATAAATTTAGATTTTGTTATGAAAATTTACTTAAATCTAGGCTGGTTTCCTATTAATTCTCAATAATTAAGGCTTATTGAGAATATAGGCTCTTTCCAGAAAAGCCTCTAACCCTTTTGAATACTCATTTTTAGCTGGTTTTCTTACATCGAACTCAGGTGAAATACCAATCCCCAAAAAGGACGGTACTATTAGAATGCTGAAAATCCCCACTATTGCGGATAGAGCCTGGCAATGCCTAGCAAAATACGCACTAGAACCAGCACACGAAGCAACTTTCCACGCCAGGAGTTTCGGGTTCAGAACCAGTAAACCAAAAAGTTTTTCCCAAAGAGCGATTTTTACGGAATGCTAACGCTATTGCTACAGACGAAGCAGGCATCAACAACAAAATACGATAGACATTTATGTGATATAAAATACTAAATACATAAGAAATAGTTATAGTAATTTGCACTGGGTCAAAATATGAAATGATGAATGTAGTGTGTAGCATATTGGTTGAAAAAATTGACTGTTTCATCTCTAACAAAAGCCACGCAGGGCGAATCTACAGAAGAACTCGTTTTAACCGACTCAGAAACCCAAGACGCAGGTTATTCAGTGTTTAGTAGAAAATTTTTCGATTGAAACGCAAGGAGCCTGTGACCAACAAACTTTATTCGAGATTCTGGTTAAAGCAGCCAGCACTGGAGACAGTATTGAAAACACAGCTAAATTGTTAAAAAATATTCCGACAGCTAATGATATTAGATATCATCTCAATAAAATTAATAATTTTGAGGAATTAGAAGCGCAAATAAATCAAGCATTAAAAAGTCGAATTCCTTTAGGATTAAAAAAGGGGTGTTTAAAAATAGCGATTGATTTAAATTTAATTTGTTATTATGGTAAACCAACACCGTCAGAATTACCCTACATATATCGAAGTGAAGCTAAATCTGGTACTAATTCATTTTACGCCTATGCCACTTTATACGTTATTAGTAATAATAAGCGTGTAACTCTGGCAATAAGAGGTGTTCGCCAATTAGATACTAGTGTGGCTTTAATTACTTATTTATTAGCAGAACTTGAACCCCTCAAAATAAATGTAAAAAAACTCTACTTGGATAGAGGATTTTTTAATACTCCTGTAATTAGATGGTTACAGGCATTAGATATCCCCTTTCTTATGCCTGCTATCAAGACTGGAAAAAAAGGAGGAATCAAACAATTTCTCAAGGGTAAAAAAAGTTATAAAACTACCTATACCATTACAAGAGACAAAGATGATTTCGTCACATTTGATTTATGGATTGTCTGTAAATATAGAAAGGGAAAGCATAAAAAGCATGGAGTTCAATACTTTGTTTATCTTGCTTATAAGGTCAAAACAAATTTAAATTATATCTATCAAGATTATCGAAAAAGATTTGGCATTGAAACTAGTTATCGTCTGAAAAATATTTGTCGAATTAAGACGAATAACAAAAATCCAGTTTTGAGATTACTATTCATTGGAATATCCTTTCTTCTAGTTAATATCTGGGTGAATCTACTATGGCTCAAAATCAGCCGTAAAAGGAAGGGTAGTCGATTAATTTATCGCACACTTTTCACACTCAAACAGATGTTAGCTTTTTTATCTCAAGCCCTACAGAGGAAATATCAAGTCGTTGAAAGCATTTATATTCCATCCGGTTAGCGTCAAGAAATTATTACCCAGCCAATCATAAGTAATTGTTATCTATATGATATCTACTGGTTAGAACACTGGGAATTAAAAAGTATTTTATATTACTGATTGTTTGATGATAGCATCAGTGTTTTATAGGAATCGCTTTTTGGGAAAAACTTTTTGGTTTACTGAGAACAGGTAGGTCAGCACATGACGCTCAAAAAGTCCTGTTCCATAATCTAAACTCTCAAGCAAAAGGAATAGAAAAACGAGTCATAGAACTCGATATCGAAAAATGCTTTGACAGGATAAACCACACCGCCATCATGGATAGACTCATCGCCCCCAAAAGCATAAAACAGGGAATCTTCCGCTGTCTTAAATCAGGGGTCAATCCAGAATTTCCCGAACAAGGAACACCACAAGGCGGGGTAGTAAGTCCACTTTTAGCTAATATCGCCTTGAATGGGATTGAAAGTATTCATAGATACCACGAGGCATCTAATAAAAGAATCACGGACAAAACTCCAAGGGAAAGTATTAAAGAGCCATCAATCCGATACGCGGACGACATGGTAATAATACTCAGACCTCAAGACGATGCTCAGGAAATACTTGATAAAATCAGTCAGTTTTTAGCAGAGCGGGGAATGAAAGTTAGTGAAAAGAAAACCAAGCTAACCGCCGCGACAGATGGATTTGATTTCCTCGGTTGGCACTTTAAAGTCCAGAATAACGGAAAATTTAGATGCGTCCCATCAGTGGATAACTTTAAAGCTTTTCGTAAGAAAGTAAAAGCCATCGTCAACTGCTCGAATTATGGTGCTACCACAAAGGCTGAAAAATTAGCCCCTGTAGTTAGAGGTTGGAGGAATTACCATCGCTTCTGTAAAATGGACGGGTCACGTAACTCGCTGTACCACATCCAACACAGAGCTTTCAAGGTATTCAACAAGGAAACTAAGCAGAACCGCCATACTTGTAAGCAATTACTAGATAAAGCGTTCCCAGCAGTCCCTTACTCCGAAAACAAACACATCAGCGTCAAAGGCGAGAAATCACCCTACGATGGAGACTTTAGTTACTGGAGCGAGCGTAACAGCAAGCTCTATAACAACAATACCTCTAAAGCCCTCAAACGGCAAAACCATACTTGTGGATATTGCGGATTAAAGCTACTTAGTGACGAGAAGGTACATTTACAAAAGAAGGGAACAGGGAACAGGGAACTCTTAACAGGGAGCAAATAAGAAACACTCATTTGCTGAGTTTAAAGCTCAGTCAAAAAAAGGATGTTTTTAAAAGATGCGTAGCACGAAAAAAACAGCACTTCGACACCGCTCAGTGACCGTGTCATTATTTCAATCTCATGTTTTTAAACATGAGTTTTTCCTGCGATGCACTGAGCTTGTCGAAGTGTTCCCTGTTGCCCGTTCCCTGTTCCCTCTGAAATCATGTTGATGGAAACCACCAAAACTGGAAAACTAAAAACCTTCTAGCCATTCATGAAAGCTGCCACGACTATATCCATAAGAGCAAACGCGAAAGCTAAGAACGTCGGAAGCTGGGTGCGGTGAAAATCGCAAGCGCAGATTTAACAGAGAGGAGCGCGGGATAATACCCGCCTTCGACTCTACCCAGTTATAATGACAGAAATTCGTACTATTATTCTTCGGTTTCTAACAGGTAAGTGGGTAGCTCACATCTTGCACCTCTCCGTACAATTCCAGATAAACTAAAAAGAAGTGCGATAAGGCTACCTTATTTTTATTGGTTTGTAACTGTAGATCAAGGGTTTTAGGATTATACTGTGTGATTAAATTGCATCATTTTTTATTGGTGCAAGATGTGAGGTAGCCCTTCGCTTAAGCTATCCATTTTTGCGAATGCGGCATGAGTACATTGGTACTTCCCCAGCGACTATATGAAACCTAAGCTTTTTAACCTATTTTGTCCCCCGTCAAGGTATTTATATGATCTACCATTCAGAAGAAGTGCAACAAATTTTGCAGATAGCATTGACTCACAAGCAGGAGAAAGAATTTTCACGAGAACAGCTTATAGAGATAGCATCAGAATTAGATATCTCAGCAGAAGCACTCCAATCTGCTGAACAAGAATGGTCGATACAGCGAACAAAAGCGCAAAGGCAACATATGCTGAATACCCGCCAACGTAAAGAATTCAAATCTCACCTGACTAATTTTATTGCAATCAATATTTTTTTAGTCTTGTTAAATTTGGTAATAAGCCCTTTATATTTTTGGGCAATTTTTCCACTACTAGGTTGGGGCTTGAGTTTGTTTTTTCATGGTTGGAAGGTTTATCGAAACCGTTCTTGATAGCCCTCTTGGGGTAAAGGTCCTGCGGACACGCTAAGTAGGTGAACAGAAAAATTTAAAGGTATGTGAAGAAAAGTAAAATCACTCAAAACTCTCTTCCTGTTCCCAGTTAAGAGTTCCCTGTTCCCTTGCCCCAACGACAATTTTTAACGCCCACCTACTTATCTGGAGTTTAGACTAAGACAGCCACAACCAGGCTTGACTATTTTTGCTGTTATATCCATCCGTGTTTTTTTGACTAAATCTGGTTTCATCTGCACCTACTACTGCCGCATTCTGGATGTAGGTTTTCGCCTCTTCTACCGCCTTTTCTACCGAGTTACTTGCTTCCATTCTCAGTTTGTTGATTGTTCCTAAACTGAGTCTGATGTCAAATATTTCCGCCATTGCTGTTTTCACCGTTCTCTGACTATGGCGATACAGTCCACTCAACACCGCAACAAGAGCTACAACTCTTGTTCCATAATGATTCGGATCTACTTCTTCTGGTAATTTTGCTCTTGTACTTTTACCACATTCTCCGCATTCGAGTTGATGTAACCGATGTTCTATGACGATGGGTTTGATGGGTGGTATTTCTACTTGCTGGTGTCTGTACGGGTTTGCATCTTCTCCTTCTAACTGCCCTCCACAGCTACTACAGGACTCTGGCTTATAATTTATTACCTCTTCACAATCAGATTCTGGATACAGAAACTTTGCAAATCCTTTGTGTCCTAGTTGTCCTCCTCTTTTTTTTCCACTCTTTTTCTTGACTGGTTTCTTTTGGGTGTTGAGCGGGTCTGCTGATGGTGGTGATGATGAATTTTTTGATGTTCTATTTAGTTTTTCTTCTAATTCTTGTATCCACTGCTCCATCTCCTCCATCCGTCCTTTGACACTGGTTGGAGTCTGTTCCCAATCCGTTTCCGGTATTTCCGTTTTATAGATGTGGCAGATGAGGCTGATTTTTTCCATGCCTTCTACTCTACCATGTCTTTCTACTTATTTTTTCTTGTATCCGAATTCATCCTGTGAACAGTTACCTTCCCTGTTCCCTATTCCCTGTTCCCTGTTCCCTGTTTCCTCAAAATACTACTTTGCTTGAATGGGTGTCAGGGCTACACCTTTGTAGTAGTATCCTAAAATTTGCAGGTGGTTTGCACCACGTTTTGCTAGTTCGTAAGCTCCCCACTGGCTCATTCCTAAACCGTGTCCAAAACCTAGTCCTTGGAGAACAAAACCGCCATTTACGTCTTTATTAACAATAAAACGGGTACTTTTAATTCTGAGTGCGGTTCTCACTTCTTCACCTTGGAGAATTTTAGTCCCTTTATCACCAATAATTTTTAGGGATTTGACACTTTTAAATGGTGAGAGAGTTTCGATGATCATGTCTTTGACATTACCGACACCGGAAATTCTGGTGCTAATTTCTCCGGGGGTAAAGGTTTTTACCCAGTTACATTCTTTGATATTTTGATCAAAGTCGGGAACAGCCCGCAGGTAAGGTTCTTTGCTAGTCCAAACATCTTCGACGTTTTCCGTGTGTCCACCGGAACAAGCGTGAAAGACGGAAAGAATGATTTGGTTGTTGTAGGTGAGGACTTTGCCGGCGGTGGTGTCTGCTGCGCTGTAGGTTTTGGGGGATTCACTACTGACACCTTTGTAAATTTGCCAACGGTCTGGACTATCTCCTAAGTCGTAAAGGGGATTTCTCCGTTGTCTTTCACGTTCATAGAGGGCATAGGTACGGGCTGCTATGGCTTGAGCTTTCAGGGCTTCCTGTGGCCAGCTAGTGTCCATTTCTCCACCAATGACGCTGTAGAGATATTCTTCTAAATCTACCCAGTTCACAGCGGTTAAACCATTGGCTGTGGGGACTACTAGGGTTCTACCACGAAACCAGCGATCGCCAATATAAACATATCCCTTCTTGGTGGGTTCTATCCAAAATAACCCGGATTGCCATCTATCTAAAGCTACTCCTCCAGGAACTGCTTGAGCCGCAAAGGCACTCATTCCCGGTAGTTCTCCAAGAGTCTTACCACTACTATCTTTCACAATAGCGGTTGTGGAAGCACCGACTTTTACCTGTTTGACTTCTCTTTCAATTGCCACACGCAGAATTACAGATGCTTGTGCAGGAGCAAGTAATACAAACCAGATCAGGATACCTATCCACCAATGTCTACCTTTAATCTCAGAAAACAAATTGCCTAATAAAAGTTGGAATTTCATGCTAATTGTTTGATCACAAGCGTCTACTATTCTAGTTCAGCAATTCTCTAAACAGACAGATTGAGAACTGGAAACTGGGTAATTTTCTTTCTTCTTTCTTCTTCTAAACTCCTGACTCCTCTTTTCAAGGTGTCAATATTTGGGGAGAATCATAAACTTCATTACCAACAATGCCAATTAAATTTAACTTGCTTAAAATTTCTGTAGCTTCCATCAATTTATGGGGAGTAACTTTACCAATCCGTCCTACCATAACAATCCCATTACATAAAGAAGCCACAATTCTGCCATCAACTGTATCTAAAACAGAGGGTGCATCTATTAAGACTAAATCATAGTTTAGTTCAAATAAATCCATTAATTCTTGCATTCGCTCGGAACTCAACAGATTTACCACATCCTCTGGTATGGGACCAGCAGTTAAAACATCAATAGCTGGGTGGATGGGCTGAATGTAAGTATTAAATGATGTATTGATATCATCAACCAGTAATAAGGATAAACCCCAATCATTGGTCAGCCCTAGAGTTTTATGTAAACTGGGAGAACGCAAATTAGCATCAATTATTAATACTCTTTGGTGCATTCGAGCCGCACTAGATCCTAACCCTAAAGCCAAAGTTGTTTTTCCTTCTCCTGGTAGTGCAGAAGTTAACATCAATGATTTTAAAGGTAGAGAATTATTTAACATCTGAATATTCTGGTAAATAATATCCAATGTTTTATGATTCGGCAAATTTTTGATAATTCCTGGATGAGAAATATCTACATTTTTAGATTTATCTCTAACTATAGATTTTAGTTGGTTTGTCCAACTATTTTGACGTTTTCCTAATCTTGGTACTGACCCCAATAACTGAATATTGGTCAAATTTTGTAAATCCTGAGTATAGAAAATTGCATTATTAAATTTTTCCCAAATTAAGGCTGCTGCTAAACCCAATATTGGCCCCATTAATATTCCTCCAAAAATTAGTAACCAGCGTAAATTACCTATATGTATTCCTAAAGCGGGTTCTTCTAAAATTTGCCAATTAAAACCTTCTTGAGCAATTTTGACACCTAATGAATTTTGCGCTTGCGTCAATTGTTGCAGTGTTTTGCGATAAATTTCTATATTGGCAACTAACCTCTTGTATTCTGTAATTAAACTTGGATATGTATTCAGTAAAGAACGAATTTCTTGTTCGGATTCTGCTAAATCACGATCATAAGCAATTAGTCCTAATGCGTTCATTTTTAATTGAGTTAAATCATTTTCTACCTTTGGAATGATTTGTTTTGATAATTTTGATTTACTATTGATAGTAATAGTTTTATTTTGTCCTTGTTGTTGTAATAGTGTACTGATAATTTGCTGTTTCTGCTTCAGTTGTTGGATGATAGGATGTTTTTCTGTATAAAGAAAACGAGCTTGCGTTAAGGCTTGTTCTGTTTGCTTAAATTCACTAATTAAGGCTTGATTTTGGCTAGATTCCGGGGAATCATTCATATTTATGTTATTTTGACTGGAAGACTCAATTGCTTGTTCTAGGCTGTTATGTCTAATTTGGACATCTTGCAGTTGAGCGCGAGTTGTTTGCCGCTGTTTTTGAATATCTGCTAAAGACTGTAATAAAATTTGACTTTGTAAAATTGGATCAATTAAACTATTTTGTTGACGAAATTTTTCTAATTTTTTCTCGGCTTTTAATACATCTTTTTGCAGTTGCGGTATATGGTTATTAACAAAAGCTAATGCTCGATTAATCCGCTGATTTTTTTGATCGGTATTATAGTCCTGATATACTTTCTCTAAAGCTTGTAATACTCTTTTTGTCCTGAGAGGATCTTTGTCTGTAAAAGAGAGTAAAAATACTTGGGTAAAATTTTGATTAACTCCTGTATCTACTGGTAACTGAGTTAGTCCTAAAGATGAAACTTCATCAATTTTGCTGTTATTATAAATATCTTCTATGGTCATTTGTGGGTAATCAGCATGAAGTAAATTTACAGTTTTCTGTAGTAATTTACTACTCAGCATTAATTTAACTTGACTACTGTAGTCAATGGATGATAGCTGCGGTTTACGTAAGTCTTCTGTTATCTTTTCGATTTTACTATTTGGTAAAGATTTATCTGAATTATAACTTACCAATATTTGCATATAGCTTTGATAAGTTGGTTTAGTAGTGACAGCTATTAGACTTGTTACTGACATGACTGCACAGGAAATCCCTAATATTAACCACCGATGATAAAGTGCAATTGGAACTATTTTTTTGATATCAATTACCCTATGTGTAGAGCTAGTAAGTAATTTTTTCAATGTTATCACATTTGTAGCCACAATCATATTCCTCTCAAATTGCAACAATATATCTGGAAGAAGATGATAATTAGAAAACTTTTAGAGATATTTGATACTCAGTGTTTTCTGGTTAATAATCAATACTTATTCTTCCTATGATTACAGATATACTTAACAGAAAGTATTCAGCAAGTAGTTCTTGGCTAATACCTTCAAGCAGGTATATGTCTAATCAGTGTGAGGAACATAAATTTTCTGCAAATATTGTGGAAATATTTATCTTGCAGAGGCTAATTTATCAGCAATGCGGGTAGTTTCTGGTAAGCGATATTTTGGTGTGCAGTGTAATACATATTCAATTGCTGTTGGTAAGCTAATCCGATGACCACTAGTAGTCTGTCAACCCGAAAATGACGGGTGAAGGCAAGCAGGGGGAGAAGAGAGGCAGAGGGGGCAGGGGAGGGAAGAACAGTCTCTGACTGGGAATGAGACGACTTGAGTTCTTTGCGGGATAGATGTTTTACGTTAAGTTGACACCAATAAGCTTTTGGTTTACCCCTACAAATCAAGGTTTTTTGTAATTTTATAAAAGTCCATGTTCCAACTGTTTTGAGTATAAAAAAAAGCAAGCTGTTAAAACTTGCTCTTTCTATAACTGGGGCGCTAGGATTCGAACCTAGGGATGGCGGGACCAAAACCCACTGCCTTACCACTTGGCTACGCCCCAACGAATTCACTATAGAGAATATAGCAGTTCTCTTCAGATAATGTCAAGTGTTTTGGGAAAAAAGATTTTGCTGACTTAGGAAATAGATCCCAAATAGATCCCCGACTTCTTGAAGAAGTCGGGGATCTGCCGGGGTGTGGTTAAAATACACGATGCTGTAGGGATGGCATTTGGCGACGAACTTGTTCTAGTCGGGTGGGTTTGATTTCGGCGATCGCCACTCCTGGTTTTTCCCCAGCGTCTGCTAAAATGACACCCCAAGGGTCAATAATCATGGCGTGTCCATGAGTTTGGCGACGGTCATAATTAGTACCAGTTTGGGCGGGAGCAATAACGTAACAGGTATTTTCTATCGCCCTAGATTGGAGTAATACTTGCCAATGGTCTTTACCAGTAAAAGCCGTAAAGGCTGCGGGAACAAATAGAATATCTGCGCCTTGATTGGATAGATGTCGGTACAGTTCGGGAAAGCGAACATCATAGCAAATAGAAAGGCCAATTTTCCCTAACTCCGGGGAAGCGTAAACGGGAGGTAATTCAAGTCCAGCCATGACGGTGCTGGATTCTTGATAGGTATTACCATCAGGGACATTGACATCAAATAAATGGACTTTTTGGTAACGGGCGAGTTCTTGACCGTTGGCATTTATCAGTAATGCTGTATTATAAACTTTACCACTACTATCTACAGGGATAGGGAAGCCGCCGCCGAGAATGGTAACTTGAAAGCGTTGTGCCATTTTTTGGAGAAATGTTTCCGTTGCCTGAGCGATCGCATTTCCTTGAGCTAGTTTATCCTTTTCTTCCCCCATAAAAGAGAAATTTTCTGGTAAACCCACCAACTCTGCACCTTGACGCACAGCCAAATCAATTAATTCTTCTGCTTGTGCCAAATTTTTTTGTAAATCAGGCACACTGGTCATTTGAATAGCGGCGGCTAAATAAGACTTCATAGATTCAAGAACAAACGGTAGATTGAGACAATTATAGATATCTAAATATATCCTCATATCATTCCATTTTAAACAAAAAGTAGGGGCGGGGTTTCCCCGGACAATTTCTCCCCCCAGAAATTAAAAGTCTCTCAAAAATCGTTTCTTCAAAGTCAAGGGGACATTTTTCGCCATTTCTAAACCTTCCACATTTTGCCAATTAGTTTTTTCATCCCAACGAATAGCGCCAAAGGTATTATCGCTAAATATAGCACCCATAAAATTTGCACCATCAAAGTTTGCACCGCGTAAGTCTGCACCACTCAGATTAGCGCGACTCAAATCCACATCTTGAAGATTTGCACCGCATAAGTTAGCACGACTCAGATTAGCACCACTCAAGTAAGTTTCTGCTAAATTTGCACCAGAAAAATCTACATCTCTTAAATCTGAACCAATGAAATAGGCACGGTTAAGGTTAGCATAGCTAAAGTTTGCCCCATAAAGACTAGCGCGGCTAAGGTCTGCTTCTGTTAAATCCGCGTAACTAAGATTTGTTTGTAACAAACTTGCACTACGAAGATGAGCGCCACTCAAAAATTGACCAACTAAACTGCGGAAATTTTCACCCTGCAAACAACTACTGTAATAAATAATATTTTGTAATTGATAGGTGAAATTATTCTCTTCCGGTTGACCAGAGGGATAAAAAATTATATACTCTTTGAGTAACTCATCCTCTTGAGCATAACGCTGTATAGCTAAAAGTAAAATCATCACATTTAACCCAGCATAAACATCTACTTGACGCTGACCTAATTGATAAACACCAGTATTTTGCAATTCTCGCAGCTTAGTTTGGGGTAAGGTTTCTTCAGCCGTATCAATAAATTTACCTTGACACCAACTAACATAAAAATCATCCAACCGTCTATATAGTTGTACCCAACGAAAATTGGGAATAGCAATCATTAAACCCATTAAATATTCAACTATTTCTTGGGTAAGAATGCCAAAACCCAGCAAATCATAAATTTGCCAATTCATCTCTGCTTCATTAGTAATTAATTCTTTCGCAGATTCCGTATTATAATACTGTGTCCAGGCAGTTAGGCTTAATTTCAACCTGTCAGCAAAGAGAAATTCACGAAAACTTTGATGGCTAAACTTTACCTGATTGTCTGACTCATGATGAGGATAAACATAAAAATCTGCTAAGGGTGTTTTGATAATTTCATCCTTGATAGATTTTGCATCATCTCCTAGCCGAGATTTTAGCATTGATATTGCAGAAAATTCTTCACCTGACTGGGTGACAGCAACAGCAGCTTCTGTGAGAATATCTTTTAAATTTAGTAATTGATCATGGAAACTATCACCTGATTTAGCAATCAGCCAATTTATGGCTGATTGATAAATTAAAGCTGTAGCAGTTCGAGTATTATCCGCTGCTAAATTATCAATTACCAGTTGATCATCTCGATACATTCCCGCCAAAAAGTATAGTAACAATGGTTCACAAATTAATTTTTGAATAATTGCAGGACATTTTTGATTCACTAGAAACTGCTGTAAATCTGTATTTTTGCCGTGATTATTTGGTAGAGATTGCCATTTTCCTAACCATTGTTGTTGTTGTTGTTGATCTAAGGGAAGAATTTCTACTCTTTCTAAATTTGTGGGTAAATTAGAGATAATTGATAAAGGAATCACATTGCTGGTAATTAATACCTTATGTCCCATGCTTTCATCATTTTCACATTGTTGCTGAAATTCGCTAACTTGCTGAATAAATTTTTCCAGATTTTGATTATTTCTAGACGCAGTTGGTAATTCGTCCCAACCATCAAAGATAAAAACAAAACGATGATTTTTATTTCTTAACCAATGATGATTACCACGAATCAAGCTAATATCTAAATTTGCAGTTAATGTTTCTGCTAACTGAGATGATAAAACTTTGATATCTTTGACATTAATTAAAATTGGTGTCCAGAAAGGATGTAAATGTTGTCTGATCCAATTGGCGAATATTTTGCAGAAAACACTTTTACCTCTGCCTCTTTTTCCTTGGATAAATATAAATTTTTCTAAGTTGTTTTCAGTCAAGATATTTTTCTTTACCCATGCTTCTAAATCACAAGATTCAGCATTAATATTTATTTGCCCATATTGATTTACAGATTGAGCTTTAAGAGGAATATAAATATTCTTCAATGAGCAAGTTTGATCAAATACCTGATCTAATGCTTGAGTATCAATATGATGTTGCAGATATTCCTGAATGTTTTGAATATTCTGGTATTCTGCTGTCCATGTATCTCGACAATTTGGGATGATATCATCATCTAGATCTATCAAAAACTTGATAATATGTGAGTTGGTATTGACCGCAATTCGTTTTGCTAAAAGTCTGGCTGGATATTTACCCAAATAGTCAGATATCAACCTTGTGGATAATAATTGATTAAATGCTACTGCTAATTCAGATTCATAAAAACATTCAATGGTCTGGATAGCAGTTTGTTCATCTAATTCAATATTATTGATAGTTGCTAATATTTCTCCTAATTCTTCATTTTTATCGGGGTGATCATAGTTTAAAGAAGGGTATAAAGATAAAATATCCCGGATGCTTTCTAAATAGGCAACTTGACTAATAATAGATATGTAATCTGCTAAAGTAGGCGTTTCTTGAGAAAGATCACGATAAGATTTGAGAACAGCTACTCCCAGGGATAAGAATGATAATTCTCCAGTTATTATTGGGGTTAATGGTGAACACAATACATCTAATAAAGAAGATGAATTTTGCAGTAACAGTTGCAAAATTTCTAAATTAGCACCTTGTGATTGAATGGCTGTTGCTACTTCTAAAACTACTTCACCTGTTGCGGTGGTTGTATTAATACTTTCTGCTGTCACTGAGAAAGCTTGACGAAATTGATACCAAATATTTGATAGAGATTTTTTCATACTACTCAAACTAGTTAAAAATATAATTTATAGGTTAACAGTAATCACTTGTAAATATAGCTATATATAAAATTTTTGCAAGAAAAATTTACACCACAAACCTATATTCACCGTATAATTACGGTATTAGACGGTGGGATTACGGTTAATCCAAACGCCTCTGATTCCTGCCGATTTAGCCCCATAATAATCATCTGTTATGCTGTCACCAATGTGCCATGCTTCTTCTGCTGAACATTTATGCTTGTTTAAAGCAATTTTAAATATTTCTGGATCTGGTTTAGCGGCACGAACTTGAGTGGAAATGGTGACAGAGGAAAAGTATTCTCTGAGTCTTAAACCTTGCAATACTAAATATAAACGAGAATCAAAATTAGATAATACTCCTAATTCAACTCCTAAGCGTCGCCAGTTCATTAACGCCAAAGTTACATCAGGATAAACATACCAAGGTTCAGGAGTTCCAAAGTGGATATAAAGTTCGGTAAAAAAAGCGGTAAAATCGGTAAATTCTTGGAGAACACCGGCACCTTCAAAGGTATTTAAGGCAATTATCCGCCACCAATCGTATTCACGCTGGGGAATATCTCTGATATCTGCATCAAGAAATATCGGTGGTGGTGAGGCTTTGAAGCTTTTGACAAAGTTTTGATCTAAAATTTGGGCGGAAACTTCTACACCAAATTCTTGGGCGATTTGTCGGTAAATTTCCCCAACACTACCTTTAATCCCAAACAATGTACCAACAGCATCTACAAAAATAACTTTAGGCTTTTTCATAAGAATTAATACTTTAGTCCGCAGCAGTCGCTAAATACATAGCCATAATATCTGAATTTGTCTAGTTTACCATTTCAGATCCCCGACTTCTTTGAGAAGTCGGGGATCTTTAATTTAATTACTTGGAAATGGCTTCTATTATGGGGCTAACTAACCAATTAAACCCGACTTTTAATTGATGATTTAATGTGGGTAAACGATACAGATACGCTAGACGACGGGCTAAGTAGGCAAAAGAACCATCTAATTGCACACCTAACCCGGTGAGGGTGGCGTTATCTATTCCTAAAGCCATCATTTCTCCTAATGGTTGATAGCGGAAGGGGAGGAGGGGACGATTGGTAATAGTAGCCCAGATATTCCAAGCGGTATAATCGGCTTGTTGAAAGGCGACTTGGGCGGTGGCGGGGACTTGTTTTCCGTCTGCGTCGAGACAGTCGGCTAAGTCTCCTAAAGCAAAGATTTCAGGATGTTCTAGCACCTGTAATTGCGGTGTGGTGGTGATTTGTCCACGCTGATTGTGCTTGAGGGGTAAGGCTGTGACAACTGGAGAAACTTTTGTTCCCACTGTCCAAATGACTAAATCTACGGGTATGGTATCTACTTGATTTTTATACTCCAGAGAGATGCTATTTTGATCAATTGCTGCTACTTTGGTTTCTAGGTCAATAAATACGCCTTTACTATCTAAGGCTTTTTTGGCGGCTTCACGGTTAAATTCTGGGGAAGTGCGGAGAATTTGGTCGCTGAGTTCAATGAGGCGGAAACGTCCTTTTTCACCGATTCTATCTGCTAGTTTACAAGCTAATTCTACGCCGCTGTAACCTGCACCAACTATGGCAACACGGATTTTTTCTGGCTTTGCTGCTTCGAGAGTTCGCAAACGTTCTTCCAATTTGTAGGCATCTGTGATAGTACGGAAAGGGTAAGCATGAGTGGCAGCACCGGGAACTAAGTCTAGGGGGGGTTCGCCACCTAATGCTAAGACTAAGCGGTCATAATTTAGTTCTGATTTATCTTGTAATTGAACTGTTTGCTTGCTAATGTCTATTGTGGAAACAGCGGCTTGGTGGAACTGGATTCCTGTTCCTTGCAGTAGTTCTGAGTATGGTGGGGCGATTTCCCAGGTTTGGAGTTCTCTGGTGAGGAGTTCGTAAAGCAGGGGAGAAAAGACAAAGCGATCGCTCTGATCTACTAAAATAATCTCAGGTTTGGGTGTAGAATCCCAGGGGAGTTGGCTTAAACGCAGGGCGGTGTAGAGTCCACCAAAGCCACCACCTAGTATACAAATTTTTGTAGTTGGTTGAGTCATAATTTTTTTAGGCGCTAAATCCCAGTCAGATATTTATTTTAGTGTAATGTTTTATTACGGTTTCTTGCCATTAACCGACAATCCTGATATCTATCTTCATGCAAATCAAGACAAATGGTAATTTTATTTAAGAATCAAGATTTGAACGCAGATAAACGCAAATAAACGCAGATGAATTAATAGATTGAATAATTCTGTGTTAAATGTTTTCCATGACAAACTACATAGTCGCTAATACAAATTCTCCTTCGTTAACAGAGTTATTTATTGATGTATCATAAACCAAGCCTGTTTTCTCTGCATGAACATGAATAGTTGTGGGTAATTCACCGATTTTATTGAATGTCAGAACTTGATATAGCAAATCTCCCTGATTTACTGAAGTACCTAATTCAGCTTTAGATAAAATCATTCCTCCTACGGGACTCCAATATTTTTTTAGTTGACTAAGTGAACGAAAATTTGTTTGACGAGATATAGTTTTTGATTGGGTAAATTCCTGTATTGCTAAAATACCTTTTTGAGTTAAATAATTTTTAATTCCGCTCACTCCTTTAGTTACTGAATCTGGATTCATTTGCATTCCCGTTCCTAATTCTAAAGTCCATGCTTCTTTATCAAATATCATTTTTTGTCCGGTTAATTTTAATAAAGCATTCTCTAAAGCTAACCAGGGTTTTATGAATGATTCATCAAAAGCATCACCATCATATTCATCAAATAAAATGGCATAATTGAGGAGAAATAAATTGGCACTTTCTTCTCGATTTCGGAAATAATAAAGGTATTCTATTCCTTCTCCAGTGTGACTATGTAAATCAATGACGTAATCTGCATCGAAAGAAAGAGATTGCAGCTTGTAGCGATATTTATCAGTTAGTTGTACACTACTAGGGGCATTGATTTTATCTAAAAGACTATCGAAACTAGATTTGATTTTTTGAGAAAAATTATATTTGATAGTATCTATGTCTAAACCAAATTGAGAACGGGCAAATTCTTCTATATCATCATGTTGTTTTTCATAATCCCAAAAAATTCTATTCCAATTTTGACTATCATAAATATTGAATCTACCCGTAGAAAAGTTATGATTTCGCTGGTTAACAGCTAAGGGATTACAAACAGGTACAAGCCAAACTTCTCCTATTAACTGAGTATTATTTAATGTTGTGAGAAAATCAATTAATTGGTAAATGACAGCATTACCAACAATTTCAGCCCCGTGTAAGTTAGATTGTATATATACTTTTTTACCAGATTTAGCACCAACAAATTTATATACTTGAAGAGAAAGAAACTCACCAGAAGCAAGTTGAAAAAGGGGAATAGTTGCAATAGTGGCAATCATAAATCAAATCCCTAGTCAAACTAATAAACAGTTTACTACTTAATTTTGATGATTGAATCGGTGTTATAGCGGTTATTGGTTGAGTGAAATACAAGAACCCCACCCCCAACCCCCGCCCCCTTCGGGTTCACCAGTCGCCTACGGTGGGAAACCCGCCTACAGCGCTGGTTCACCGCAAGCGAGGAGGGGGCTTAGAGGTTGTTTGAAAAGTATTAGATGAAACCAATAATTTCCAAGAACCTAACCCCCCAGCCCCCTTCCCTACCAGGGAAGGGGTGTTTCAAAGCCTCTCTCCGCGTCGGGGAGAGGTTTGGAGAGGGGTTTATTTATACATTAAAAACTTTTCAAACATCCTCTTATGACTGTATCTTATTCTATTATGTAAGTTAAGTTAATAATTACCCTCCTGCGAGGGTTTTCAAGTAATAGCAAAGTTATCCTAACTTTCAGTAGTTGTAGAGGAAACGGTAGGAATTTTTATTTCACTTGTAAATGTATCTAATAGTTTAAATGAAAATACCACAATAGCCGTTATTGAAAATAATGTCATCGCTAACCATAAAAGATGGTTACTGTGAAAATACCAACTAGCTATAGCTATAGGTATGAAACCTCCACCAAAGGAAATGAGGGCAGAATTACGTAACGTTCGCCCTTCGGTTAAACCTCCGAAGAATCCTTCCAAGATTACGGTAACTGCAAACAACCCCTGGAATGGTAACAACCATCTGACATAGTCAGAAATGTTTTCAGTTACTTCAGTGTGGTTGGTTAATAGTCCAAATATAGTTTCTGGAAAAAGAATATATAAAATAGCAATGGGAATTGAAAGCAATAAGCTAGTGAGTAAACTAACAATTAGTAATGGTTTTAGCTGCTGTAATGTACCTTGTCCCTTAAAGTTTCCCGTTAGGCTTTGGGTGGCAAATCCTACTCCTTGAACAACAAACATATTCAAAGCTGCCGCTTGAAAAAGAACACTATTTTCTGCTAATATCTCTGTTCCCATTGCCGAACTGAGTTCAGTGAAAATGGCAAAGGTAGAGACTACGGCCAAACTCCTAACTAACATATCTCTATTTAACTTAAAGGTAGCTTTAATAGCTGACCAATCCAAAACTTTTGGGATGACACCTGATAGAATTGACCAATCAATGTGGAAGCAAACTATAATTAAACCTATAAATAATGCTACATACTGGCTAATAGCTGTAGTTAAACCAGCCCCTGTACTAGCCCAACCCCAGCGAATAATAAATAAGTAGTCCAGCACTACATTAGTTAGGCTTTCTATTACAGATATTAGCACCACAAAAATATTAAGTTCTCGGCCAAAAAACCAACCAACTAGGACAAAGTTGAGTAAAACCGCAGGTGCGCCCCAAATACGAGCCTGAAAATAGTCAAGACCGGCATCTTTTACCTCTGTTGCACCCACTAAAAAGGTAAACCCTACTGTTTGTAAAGGGTACTGAAGAATGAGGATGAGTGTACCTATTCCGAAAGCAATCAGACCATTTCGGAGTAATACTAATAGTATGGCTTCTGGATCATTTGTTCCTACAGCTTGTGCCGTCATACCATTGCTAGAAGAACGTAAAAAATTCAAAACTCGATATAAGTAGCTAAAAAGAATTGTCGCTAAAGAAACTCCTGCTAGGTAACGGATATCAGGTAAATGTCCCAAGTAGGCTAGGTCTATTAAACCCGACAATGGCACAACAATACTAGAGAGAATATTTGTAAATGCCAGTCGGTAAAAGCGAGATAGGAAGTTATATTCTTCAGGGATTGTAAAATTCATCGTTCTGAATTGTTAATTTCTTGGCAATATTTTCAGTAAATTCTGGCGTTGATGAAACCAGGTATGAATTTAGGTGTAGAGACGTTCCATGGAACGTCTCTACAAGGGTTTTGAAATCATCAAAAATCATTTTCATACCTCAAATCAGCAACGCCTAAATTCTTATCTATCTAGCAACTGCTATATTGACCCTAGCTTGATGTTATAAATGCGCCAATGCCCAGACGTGGTAGGGAAATTCTGGTTCGTTATCTAGGGAATGAGAAAGAGGATCATATTCGACCCATTGAGAGAAATTAGCAATGATACATTGGCGATTTCCCCAAGAGCCAGTTTGAATGTTATCTAGAGGAAATCCGCATTCGTGGAGAAAGTGTTTGAGTCCAGTTTCTGTCCAGCGTGTGCAATCTATAGGGTAGTTATGAATTTTTATTAAAAAAGGGACAGAGATGAGAAAATACCCTCCGGGGGAAAGCATGGAAATAATATTGCGACCGGCTCGATAGGGATATAATAAATGCTCAAAAACTTGTTCTGCGATAATTAAATCAAACTTTCTTGGTAGGGGTGCAGAACAAATATCATATTCTGGATAGTTGATATTTTCATACTCTTGAAACCCAAAAGTTTCCCAAGTCTTGCCTGAAACTTCTAATACTCGCCATTTTGAAAACGGCAAATTCTCTAGTAGCTTCGCCGTTTCCCGGTTCATTATGACTCGACTCCAAGTGATCCCCATAATTGTATTTCTTGTATAAATTCTTGATAATTTAATTTTATTTTTGAGTAAATATACGATCAAGTTCGTCTTCACTCAGAGCTATTAATGGCGTGAGATCAGGATTTGATAAAAAAGCTGGTCTTTCTTTGTTGGGAAGGGCGCTGTTTTCAATACTACTATAGGTGATGACAAAGTTTCGGCGGTCCCAGGGAGAAATGTTGGCAACAGAACCATGTAATGTATCGTAATGTACAAACAAAACCGATCCTGCTAGGCCTTTCGGTGCGACAATTCCTTGCACAGATGCAAATTTGGCAATTGTTTCTGGAGCGACTGCTAAGGATGAGTTAGTAGTTGAAGCGGAAGTTGCCGGTTCGAGTATTCCCTGTTGATGAGAACCTGGTATGTAATATACTGGTCCATTAAATTCATTGACTTCATCTAAGAAAAGGATGGCATTTCCTCCTTTTGGTGAGGAAATTCGTTCGTAATACTGTGCAAATGCAGAGTCTTGATGCCACCCCCACATTCCTCCGGTAAAAGCTGGTTTCATGACAATTTTACTGCGAAAAACGTACAATTCACTGGCAAAAAGTTGTTGTGCAACTGCCAATAGACGAGGGTGACGGACTAAATCTCGGAAAATTTTGTTATTGAGATGAGATCCATAGAGAGTGCGTAAGGTTTTTTGATCATCTTCTAAAACACGACCAACTGCTTCATCGTCCATGACATTGGGAATTTGATCACAAATTACTGAAATTTCCTCACGGCTAAAACACTCTGGAATGAACAAAAATCCTTGTTCTTCATAACTTTTTATTTGCTCTATTGTCAGTTTCATTTTGCTGCTAATTATAATTTACTTAGTTAATGCAGATAATAAAATTTGTGCTATTAAAAAACATGAGAAATGCTATTCCTCTGTTTAAATTCTAAAATTTTATCTACTGCTTTTTGCGTACCACCTGATGTTATCAAAGAATCACTTAATAGATCAATATTACTACGAATTTTTTCATCTTTGATAATCTGTTCAACAAGCGATCGCAATTTCAATGGAGCAATATTTTTCTGTTTTACCCATACTCCGATATTTAATTCTTCTACACGATTAGCTACTAAATATTGATCCCCTCCCTGGGGAAATACAATCAATGGTACTTTGTTAATTAATGCCTCCCAAGTGCTATTAGTTCCCCCATGAGTAATGAAAACACTAGCCTGCTGAAGCACTTGCATTTGAGGTACATAGTTGCTGACAATAAAATTAGGGGGAATCTTTCCCAATTCAGCAATATCTATAAATTTCCCCACAGACATTACTACCGTATACTCACTATTTGCAAAAGCTTGTAAACATTTTTGATAAAAAAAGGTTTTAGAATTATATAATGTCACCGATCCTAGTGAAATATAAATAATTGGTTTTTCTGCACTCTTTAATAAAGGAAATTGAGAATCAACTGCTCTCTCACTGTAGCAAGGTCCTGTAAAAATATAACTGGCATCGAAATATGAACGTTGGATCTGAAACATTTCCGATGTATAAACAATATTTAAATCACCTCGCAAATTCATAGAATTTGGTTGTAGTTGAAATACATCTTTTTTGCTAATCGCCTTTAGTGTATATTTTTGGGTTAATTGCCGCCAAAGTCGTTGATGTCGGTAAAATCTTTGTAAATGTTTAACAATATCATTAATCGGGTAGGCTGCTAATAACAATGGTAACGGGGGCAAAAAATGAGGTGGTAGAAGAAAATTGGTATGGAAGCAAACGCTAGATATATTCAGTAAATCCGCACAGATAGCAGCCCATAAGCATTTAGCATGAAAAATAATTAATTTGGGGCGGTTGACTTTTAAATTTTCTAATAAAATTGGTACAGCATCTAAGCAATATTCTATCAACCGCGATTGCAGTGTAGGATCTGAATCTGGAGGTTTCATGCTAGGCAGTGGTTGAAATCTAGCACCTGCTGATTCTATTTTATCTCGAAATTCATCGAAGTAATAATAATCTATTTTTTCTCCTCTATCAGCGAGTTCTTGAATTAAACCTAGAGTTGTATCAATCCGGGTGTAACTAGGAAGATCAAAGAAAGCAATATCTGCCATAATAGTAAATCCTCAGTAATTAAACCCACTTTAAAGCTTGAGAAATAAAGTCAATATGGGGAGCTTTTTGTGCCATTCCTATCCCTACATGAGTTCCATATATACCTTCGTTAACAACTGAATTTATTGACCAATCAATTGTTTCTCCAATCTTTTTATTAGCACCAAAGGCTATTTCTGTGAGATTTAAACCTCTTTCTAAGTTGTAAGTCATATCTAATAATGCAGCAATCTCATCTTTACCATCTATGATCAGATGAGTTATGGCATTATCTTCTATTTCTAGATATTTTTCTTGACTTAATTTCACCCTATCTGTAATATATTGCAAAGGCTGCCAATTATAATCTTTTGTTTCTTGAGTTGTAGTTTGGGTTAATATGCCATCAAAATAGAAAGTTCCATCTACAGAAAAGCTGGATTTATTTGCTTTTGTATTCACTACTGAACTTTCCCAGAACTCAGCCACAGAGTAAAACCATCCTGACTCCAGTTCCACGTCAGCATTAGCTATTTCTATATTCTCACCTAGATAGCATTTGAGCTTGCTTCCTCTTGAGTCTGATAAATATAACTCACTTTCACTTTCAGCTATTTTATCATATAAAATATCTCTAATTGCTAATGCTTGTTGAATATCACCTGATAATAGCTGATTAAAAGAATATTGAATTACAGGTAAGCTCCCATCAAACTTTACTGCTGGTAAATGTACTATGGTACTTTGAGAATCATGCCAGAGTTGTTTAAGTTTGTAATAGTAGCTATAATCTGAAAAGATTAAAAAGGCTGTTTGTTTACTCTTAAAGTCATAATCATCAAAAAAAATAGTTTTATATCCTTGCTCCTGAGAGTAAGTATGAATTTCATTACTATCAACAATAATTGGCATCTGTCTTTGAATAAAAGCTTGATAAAACTCTAAGATGTGCATATTTATTTAACGAATTACAAAACTTTATTGTCTTCAAGATATCTTAATTAAGTGTGAAAAATTAACAATTTTGGACAACAATTATGAGAATTGTTGCCCAACTGCTTAGACTAGTCTTAGAACCTGTAAATACTTACATTACTAATTAGTTTTCTGCAAAAATTACTAGTAAATATTACCAGTAAGCATTACCCAAATTGCTGCGGGTTTCTTTGTTAACTTGTTCAAGTTTACGTTTTTGTGTTTTCTTAGCGTTCATTTTAGTTGCTCCTTAAAATTTGCAATTTTAGCTACTAATTGGCGAGTTGTTTTTTAACTCGTTGATATCACTGTATCAGCATCAATTTGATTTAACAAGATCAATTTCCAAAATGTTTACATTTTTTAATAAATAAAGATGGATCAGGTAATTAAGGTTTAATTTGCAGTTTTTAAGTCAAAAAAACCCTTTATATTACAGTCCGCTTGCACAATACAACTATGCCAATGAATATACCTTGTATTATCCCATTATTCTAACTAGCTCTGCATTTTTGTGACTAACATTCAGCCTATAAGCATTGAATTTTATGGTTTATTTATCAATTATCTTCACTGTTTGGGTATGACTATTACTGGTGAATTATTAATAGAATAGGCTGATGACAAAAAGCGTATTAATCATAATATAAATATCCGGTTTTATTCGTGAAATTACTTGGATATGATCAACTCGTAGCCTGCTATCCTAGCAAAGTACCTTTATTAATGTGAGAATACCAATGGCGGATTTAAAAATAACTGCTGGAGAAAACTACAATGATTATGTAGGACCGGCAAAAGAGTACGATTTCATGGGAGCGTCTCAATTTCGCTTGCTTTGTACACTAGGTCTCCGATCTCAGCATAAATTGCTTGATTTTGGCTGTGGTTCGCTCCGTGCAGGTCGGCTTTTTCTACCTTACCTTGATGAAGGTTGTTATTACGGAGTAGAACCCAACAAGTGGTTAATCGAGGATGCTATAAAGTTCCAAGTTGGAGAGGATCTCCTTCGCATTAAAAAACCGTGTTTTAGTTATAACGATAAGTTCTCTTTAGCTGAATTTGAAACCGATTTTAATTTTATCCTCGCACAATCCGTATTAACTCATACTAGGACTAATTTAGTAGATCTTTGTTTTCAGAACTTTGCTAAACATTTGAAACCTGATGGTCTTATCGTTGCTACTTTTATGGAGGGAGATACCGACATGGAGGGAGATGGTTGGGAATACCCTTTGTGTGTAACAATTCGACCAGCCACAATTAAAAAGTTAGCACAAGATGCCGGACTGGTAGGAATCTCAATCCCCTGGTTTCGTCCCAGACAAACTTGGTATGTTTTTGCGAAAAACCAAGACCGTCTTCCAACTCAGGCTATGTTTCCTTATCTTCATGGTGTTGTCCTATTCGATCCAATGTTTGAAAGAGTTATTTGACAGGTTATATAGGATTCAATACTGTTCGGTTAAGGCTAAAACATTGAACCTGTCCGGTAATTAAATGTGTATAACCTGAAAACCTTGTAGGGACAATTCATGAATTGTCCCTACGATAATTTTCACCAGATGTCTATTGTTATATCGTAAGTTGGGTTGTGGAACGTAAACGTTCGCGGAGCAATCGGAACGAAACTCAACAAAATCATTGGTAATGTTGGGTTTCACTATCGCTCAACCCAACCTACATTTCTACATTTCCCTAAAACCAAAAAACTTTGTACCTCACTAGCATGGAAACGGCTATATCGGCATTAAATAATCTTTATGCTTTGAGAAATAAAATCAATATAAGGAGATTTCTGTGCCATACCTATGCCTATGTGCGTTCCATATACTCCTTGATTCATAATGGAGTTTATCTGCCAATTCAGATTTTTTTCAATATTTTTGTTACAGCCAAATCCTATCTCAGTAAAACTCAAGTTACGTTCTAAACCATAATCCATTTCCAGTAATATGGAAGTTTCATCCCTACCATCCAAAATGAGATGAGTTATAGTATTATCTTCGATATGAATATATTTTTCTTGACTTGAATTGACCTTCTCAAGTAAATATGTCAAAGCATCCTGGTGACGTTCTCTCACTTGTGGGTTTGCACAAGCGTGAATTATGCCATCAAAAAAGAAAGTTCCATCTAGTGAAAAACTTGATTTATCACTTTTAATATTGACTATTCCGCTTTCTAGCATTTCCGAAATTGAGTAAAACCATCCTGGTTCTAAATCATCTTGAGTATTTATAACTTCTAAACTTTCTGACAATAAGCACGTTAATTTAGTCCCTCTATGATCAGATAAATATAATTCATCTTCCACTTCAGCAATTTGCTCATAAGTTTTAGCTCTTAACTCTAATACTTCTGTTAAATTACAAGAGAGAAGTTGCTCGAATGAATAAGCGATAATTTGAGGATTTATATCATATCTAACTGCTAGTAGGTGGATAATCGTACTTTTGGAGGTACGAGATAGTTGCATAAGTCGATCATGATAACTATAATCTGAAATTACAGCAAATGCTAATTGTTGACTAGCAAAATCGTAATCATCAAATAAAATAGTTTGATATCCTTGCTCTTGAAAATAATAATTAAGATCAGTGCTATCAACAAGGATAGGAATTTTTTTATTAACTAAGGAATGATGAAAACGTATGGCATTCATTGAGAAATTTGTTCCTGTTTTGATTGGTGATAAAAATTACTAAGCTTTATTTTTAAACATTCAGAGTTTCAGAGGGTGTTTGAAAAGTTTTGAATGTATAGACTGACCCCTCTCCAAACCTCTCCCCTGCAAGGGGAGAGGCTTTAAAACCCCCATTCCCTTGCAGGGAAGGGGGGTAGGGGGGTTAGGTTTTTGGAGATTACCGGTTTGATATAATACTTTTCAAACAACCTCTCAGATAACCGACTGCTTAGAGAAGTCGGGTGTTTTGTTGTTGGGAAATTATTGAAGATTCCCATATCTAACCATTCTAACTACAGTTTACTACAAAATCCTAATTATTGAATTAGTTTTGTATCACTATCTTGAGAATAAATGTCTAATTTATTTCAGATAAGGTTTTAAATTGTTCCTCACTAATACGTCCTGCTGCATATAAAGTTTCTGTAATTTCAGAAATTGTTAAAACTGCGTGTGCTTGATAACCATTTTCTCGCAATCTGTCTTTTACACCTTGCTCATGGTCCATAAATACTACAATATCATTGACATTTAATCCTGCATATTTTAACTTTTCTGCTCCTTCCATTACGCTTTTACCACTGATCAGAATATCATCAACAACGACAACAACTTCTCCAGGATTAAAATTACCTTCTATTACCTTGCGGGTTCCGTGTGCTTTTACTTCTTTGCGGGGAAAAATCATCGGGGAATTTAGATGTAATGATAATCCAGTAGCAGTAGGTAAAGAACCATAAGGAATACCGGCTATTCTATCATAAGTTAGGTCTTTAAGAATCTCTGCATAAGCAATTACTATCTGATGAAATATTTGGGGATTGGAAATGATTTTACGGAGGTCTATATAATAGGGAAAGGTAGCTCCAGAAGCTTGGACAAATTCACCAAACATGATACAACCAATGTCATAAAGTTGTAGAATTAAATCTAAAAGCGGGTGTTTATTTAACAAACAAACATCAGGAAACCAGACGGAACAAGCGGAGTTTTCTTGGGAAATTTCAGTTCTGAGATGATTGATTTCCGCCCTTAAAGATTGCAGTTGTGTACATAGATTTTCACTTCCTAACATATCTTGAGAAACGGGAAGAAGTAACCCATCACCATTATAATTTAATCCTGCTGATAGCAAGTTTTTAAGATTACCACCTTCAGACCAAATACTGCGGGCTAAAATTACTCTTTCTGGTGCTTCTTTGCGAATTTTTGCTAAAATATCTGGCTGAATAGTTCCTACTTCTAAACCCAGTTGTTCAGGTGTTCCCCAATTTTTTGCTTCTTTAACTACTTGTAAATAAAAAGGGGATTCCGCTGTAGGATATTGCTGTAAAATTGCCGCACCTGGATTAGAAGTTGTACACAAAATAAAAACGGCTTTATCGGGATAAACTAAAAAGGGGGCTACGTGATCTTGTCCTGCATAAGGACTCAATGTAATCGCATCAATTTGCCATTCTTCAAAAACAGTTTTAGCGAAAATTGTACTAGTATTAAGATCGCTATGTTTAGCATCTAATATAATCGGAATATGGGCAGGAATAGCGTTTAAAGTTTTTTCTAATAATTCCCATCCTGGGATACCTAAAGCTGCGTAAAATCCCAGAGTTGGTTTATAGGCACATACTAAATCACTGGTTTGGGAAATAGTAAATTCTAACCAATTCCACAGACTATCAATCATACTTTTGGGATCTGATTTCTGGGAATATCGTTCAGGGAGCATTTCTGGATTAGGATCTAGTCCTACAAATAGTAAACTCTGATTTTGAGCGATCGCCCCATTCAATTTATCGTAAAATTTCATATGATTATCCGTATATGCGTTAATCTGCGGTTAATGTGATCACTCCTTCCCATTTTACCAACATTTTAGCACTAATTCCTGGTACTTTATCAACATCTTGTAAAGAAGTAAATTTTTGCTGTTGACGGGCTATAATTATCCTTTGGGCTAACTTTTCACCCACACCAGGAAGAGTTTCTAATTCTGCTTGACTTGCTGTATTGAGATTAATTTTAGTGTTAATCGAATTTACAAAAGATGATGGTTGTTTGATTTGGGGACATTTTTTAACTTCCGCATCTATTTTAGATTTAACATTTGCTGGTAAACCGGGTTTTATTTTACCATAAAGGCGGTCAAATTCCCGTTGATAATGTACTGCTACTGTGGGATTTTCAATCACTATTAATGTTTCATCATTGCCATTATTTGCTGCTTCTGACCAATTATGTGAACCTGTAATTACGGTTTGGTTATCAATGACTGCAAATTTATCGTGTAATAAATCTCCCTTGGCTAAAATTGGGACTCCAACGGTAGAAATGGGATTTTTCCAAGGACGGTTATCAACTTCATATTTACAGTTATCACTTAAAGCAAATCCCATCATATCTAACGCTTCACTGTAGGGACGATAAGCAAATTGAGGTTCAATTAAAGCCCGAACTTGCACATTTTGATGATGACGTTCTTCGAGAATATTGGCAAGTTGTTGATCTGAAAATACAAATAATGCTAAATCTACTGTTTTTGTGCTTGTAGATAAAGTTTTAGCAATTAACCCATTACTGGAATTACTCCAAGGTTCAGTAGGAGATGTTGGAGAAAAATGAATTGTAATTTTGCTATTCCCTAATGTAATTGTTTGTGGGTTACGAACAGGTTTTGTAACTCCAAATTTACTATCTGGTTTTCCTCCTACTCCGTCACCCCAGATAATATTAAACTCTTCTGTGAGTAGGGTTGCTAATTCAGAACTATCAATTTTTAATAAATTATTGGTATTCCCTAAACTACTAAGATTACTAATATCACCTGACGTATCACTAAAGGTAAAATTGGCAGAAGTAATAATTACAAAACGATGATCAACAATGACAAATTTATGGTGCATTAAACTACTACCCTTTGAACCATCAGCAGTATCATCTATCCAGGGAATCTGGGCATTTTGAACAATAGCTAAACCATCCCGTTGACTAATTTCCTCTGGTGTGATTTGATTATCTTGATTGATATCCACAAATTTCCGAAATTCTTGATATCGTTCTTGTTCTCTTTTTCCTAACTTCGCTATTTCTGCGGAAGTGAAACTACTCCACGGACGAGAATAATTACTTTCTAAAATTAACCTAATCTTTACGCCAGATTTTTGTTTTTGTGCTAATATTTGGGCAACTCTTGGTAAACGCAATTCTTGTACAGCTACATCTACAGTAGATTTAGCTTGGGAAATAGTGTCAACAATCTGCTTTTCTAAATCATCCCCTAACCGGGTTTGCTGACGATAGGTTTCTTGATATTCTGAAGATTGGGAATTATTAAAGTAAACTTGAATTAAAGGATCTTGAGGTAAAGGTGCTAAACGCTGATTTGATGATTGAACCTGTTGACAACCACCTAAAGTGAATAGCAATAAAAAGATATAAGAAAAATAGCGTATTTGTGGGAAAATAAACACAGTAATCTGATAAAAGTAAATTACAGGGATTTTAATGTATTTATATCACACCCTGAATTAATTTCTTCCTTTGCGCCTTTGCGTGAAACTCTTACCTAAAAATAGCAATACGTAATTATTATTTATTAATTTTTATGCAAGTATATCTAGATTACAGTGCAACTACTCCAACTCGTCCAGAAGCGATCGCAATTATCCAAACAATCCTAACACAACAGTGGGGTAATCCTTCCAGTTTACATGAATGGGGCAACCGTGCCGCCTTGATTTTAGAAACAGCCAGAATGCAAGTTGCAGGATTAATTAACGCAGTTCCCGAATCTATTATTTTCACGTCTGGGGGAACAGAAGCAGATAATTTAGCAATTATGGGAGTGGCGCGGTGTTACACTACCCCCCAACATATGATCATTTCCAGTGTAGAACATTCCGCCATTTCTGAACCGGCGAAAATGTTAGAAAATTGGGGTTGGGAAATTACCCGTTTAGGTGTAAATCATCAAGGAAGAGTCAACCCCGAAGACTTAAAAGCAGCTTTACGACATAACACTGTTTTAGTATCTGTGATTTATGGACAAAGTGAAATAGGAACAGTTCAACCAATTGCTGAATTGGGGAAAATCACAAAAACACACGGCGCTTTATTTCACACAGATGCAGTGCAAGTTGCTGGACGTTTACCGCTAGATGTGCAGACATTACCCGTAGATTTATTGAGTCTATCCAGTCATAAAATCTATGGCGGTTTGGGTGCAGGGGCGTTATATGTGCGGACTGGAGTGGAATTAATGCCGCTACTGGGTGGGGGTGGACAGGAGAACGGACTGCGTTCAGGGACGCAAGCAGCGCCCGCTATTGCTGGATTTGGAGTAGCTGCGGAGTTAGCAGCACAGGAATTAGAGACGGAAACAGGGAGATTGATCCTATTGCGCGATCGCCTCTTTGCCATTCTAGCAGATGTTCCCGGTTTAATACCCACAGGTGACAAAATTCATCGTTTACCCCATCATCTCAGTTTTTATTTAGAAGCAGCCGACGGAGAAAAAATCAGCGGTAAAACCTTAGTAAGACAGTTAAATTTAGCCGGAATTGGTATTAGTGCAGGTGCGGCTTGCAATAGTGGAAAATTGAACCCTAGTCCCATTTTATTAGCAATGGGATATTCTCAAAAAGCGGCTTTATGTGGAATTAGATTAACTTTAGGAAAACAGACAACAGCAGCGGATATTGATTGGACTGGGATAGTTGTGAAACAGATTTTGCAGAGATTAATCCCAGATTGATTTTTGGGATTCGTATTGATAATATAACGAATAGGTGATAGTAAGCAATTACCAATCACCAATTACCAATCACCAATTACCAATTAAACACCTAATAATTTGTAGATAATGTTATTGACAAGAGTAAGCGCAAAAGCACCTAAAATTGCGCTCCAAATGCCAAAACGTAACCGGAAACCATCTACTAACCAAGCAGCAATACTAAAACAAGCAACAGCAATCATGAAAGTGAAGATACCAGATAATAAGTCAAAGGTGGCTAAATTTGGTATCACAAACAAAAATTTGAGAACTGGCTTCACTAATGCTGTAATAATACCTAAAACTGCGGCAGAAAAAATTGCCTTTTCAGGAGAATCAATTTCCACTCCTAAAGGTAATTTACTAATAATCCACAAACTAACAGCCGTTACTAACCAAACAATTAGCAGCGTCGTAATATCCATTACCAGAACCCCTGAAACGTGAATGTTGATATGACGATAAATTACCTGGTTGACTTGGTTTCTTGATCCAAAAATCTTCGTAGCTTAACCAATTATTTATAAATTAGCAGAATTTCTGACTAGAACTGAAATTTATTCTAGATATCTTTAGGTTTACTATAAACCACCAGATCCCCGACTTCTTAGAGAAGTCGGGGATCTGACTTTTGCACGGAATTCTTTGTCTTTTATTTACCACCGTAGAAAAAAGCAATTTCCTTTTCTTTTAAAGGTGCAAAACCAGCTTCAACCAGCTTTTGATCAAGTTCAGCTTGGGGGATATGTTTAGCACCAATCCGAACAATGCGAGAACGCATGGTATTGGATACACCGCTGCGTTGTCTGCCTGATTCTAAACCCATAACTTGTTCATATAGGTCTAATTTAACTATGGGAATAGGAGAACCATCAAAATCAATTCCCCTTGATATCGCTCTATCAATAGCATCAGCACCCGTGGTATTTTCAGTAGTCATGGTAACGTATTTTCAGAGATGTTGAAATATTTTACCAGGGAATAGGGAACAGGGACGGTTCAGCTAGAATAAATTTTTCCGCTATTTCTGCTATATAATTAACTTATCGCTTGATTAATTTACATTTAAAATAATTAAACAGCATAAAGGAGGTTTAATGATCATGCAGGCTATTTTTTGGACCATAGAAGAAGTTGCTCAAAGGGCTAAACAATTTTACGAAAATGGCATTCGTCAACAAGTGGAATGTGATGATCACATTGGCAAAATGATTGTAATTGATGCGGAAACCGGAGAATACGGAATTGATAAAACTGGTGTAGAAACTGCACTAAAGTTAAAGCAAAAGAAACCAAATGCCAGATTATTTACGATGCGGATTGGTTATGATGTTGCTGTCAGCTTTGGGGGAGCGATTGAGCGTACTGTCAAATGATTTACGGGAGATTGATCGATAGCAAAGCGATTGTGCCAGTAATTTTTCGTTTACCGACACAACGAGATTTTTCTATTAATTTTATTATTGATACTGGATTCAACGACCATCTTACCTTACCACCACAAGCCGTCAGCGCGATGAATCTGCCGTTATATTCCACTACGCTTGCTAGATTAGCCGATGGTAGGGAGACGTTGTTATCTATACATTTAGCAACAATTGTTTGGGACAATCGAGAAAAAGTAGTTCCTATTTTAGCATCTGGTTTTAAACCTTTATTGGGAACGGCTTTGATGGCAGGATATCATCTGGAGATTGATTTTGAAGAGAATGGTTTAGTTTCGTTAGAACAAATCCCACCCTTGATTTCATAGATTCAGGATGAGGGTCGATCTGCTTGCATCAGTGCTTCACTATCGCACTTTAAGCTGTCTTGGCGATCTCTGCTAGTTTGATTAGTCCTTTAGTTGTCAAATCTTCATCAATGGCGTACCAATGAATACCATAACCAGAGGTCGAAATACGATACATTTTGCGCTCCATATCTGTTGCTTGAGCAAGTCGCTTAGATGCTTGAATAATTGGGATTTGATAAGTTTTTCCATCTACTGATAGAATCATCAACTCTCCATTAAAGTCAATATTTGATATGTTGTATTGCTTATCCATTTTGCCAATTCCTAAATGTTTGCCATTCATCTACTATTTCATCAAAGTTTTGCAAGATGATCTTCTTGACTTCCCGCCTGTCTCGTGATGACATTTGATATGAATAAGCCTCACGAATCTCGTACAGATCGATGTCTAGCCAATATTTACATTCACTGTCTCCTTTCTGCACATGAATATGAATCGGCTCATTTCCCTCGTCTGAATAAAAGAAAAATCGCCATCCCCTTATATATAGAACTGTTGGCATTTGCTTTCACCTCACCACATTTTAGCATATTGTCTTAATACTAAAATTAGTGTAACTGAGCGATCGCATCTATAATACTTCTATTTTAGTGGTAGAAAACTTTATTTGTTGGGTTACGCTATCCCTAACCCACCGAATTTAATCGAGATTTTGGAAAAATAGAAAACTTAGAAATTCGAGATTGGAGTAAGTAATATTACAATATTAGGTTGATTGATTGGTGAGGAAACAAGGGAAAGGCTATCAACCACGGCAAAAAACGTAGGGTGGGTTAGCAACAGCGTAACCCACCGAAAATCAGTAAATAAACATACATAAGGTGCGTTACATTTCATTAACGCACCCTACAATATCAGGCGATCGCACTTAAACAAAAATCCAGCCCAGTTATAACATTAGAAATCTAGTGTGAATTGAGAAAAAACGTCAATATCAGTTTTAGCAGCTTCAACTGGGTCAATTGCACCTCTTCTGATTCGACTCAAGTATAGGCCGTTATCTGCTTTGAAAGCCACTTTCCAGTTTGGCAGTTTGACCAGATTAAAGCTAGTAAAAGGAGGATCAAGTTGTGGTTTAGCAGCTTCAATTGAGTCAATTGCACCTCTTCTGATTCGACTCAAGTATTGACCATTATCTGCTTTCAAAGCTACTTTGCCGTCTGGCAGTTTGACCAGATCAAAGCTAGTAAAAGGAGGATCAAGGTTTGGTTTAGCAACTTCAATTGCGTCAATTCCACCTCTTCTGATTCGACTCAAGTATTGACCATTATCTCCTTGCAGGGAAATAGCTTTAGCATTGTTAACTCCAACAGTGAAGAAAACACCAAGAGCAAATTGTCAATGTTGCAGAAATTGGGGTCTTGAAATTTTTTAACATTTGCTTACCTTCTAGACTAACTGAAGATGTAGTTTTTTCTTCCCACACTATTTAGACGTTTTACCCCCCCCATTTGTGAATTTTCCGAGTTACGGACAAATTTTTTCCCAAAAAAACCACACTAAATCGCCATAACCCTTACCCCTCTTACCTTTTAAGCTTCTCCAAAATTCCCTCTACCTCCCCACGCACGGGATACAACAACTGCTGACTCAAAGCCCCTGTATAAGCCCGTCTAGCCCCTGACTTATCCCCCAAGCGAAACATCACCCTCCCTAACCAGTAATCAGCCATGGCTGGGTTAAATAACCTCAACTCCTGACATCCTTGAGCAGCTACCTCCCACCACCGTTTACTAGCCTTCACATTCTTCAAAACTCGATAACTCTCCCCCAACCAAAACGCCGCCGGTACGGAATGCAAATAACCTCCATCTGGTAAAAGCTCCCATGCCTTTTTTAAGGCTTCCACGGCTTCCCGATGTTTACGAGCCAAAATCAACACCTGGCCATGACGCAACCAAGCATCAGCTAACTGGGGTTGTAGTTTTGTTCCCTGTTGGGAAACCTGACAACCCCGTTCAATGTCTGGGAAATTTTCCACCAATACCCGCCCCGCAGTTGTCCACATACTCCAGCATTCAGGAAAGCGCGTTAACATCTCCTCCACTATGGAAGCAAGAATCGTTTTACTCTTCTCTGGATGAGGTGCAAGGGGTAAAATTTCACACAAACCCTGATAAATTTTCCGGTCATGGGGATACAGATAATAAGCTTTCTCCATCATTTCCGCCCCTTGCTGGTATTTCCCTGTGTGGAATAAGCATCGCCCATAATAATACCAACCGTAGGGATAATTGGGGCATTCCGTGGTAAATTTGGCTAATACCTCCACCCCTTGCGCCCAATCCCCTCGTAGAATGTGATAGTAGGCTAAGGATTTATGGACTTCAACACTATGGGGAACTGTTCCTAGTAAGGAGGTAATCATTTTTTTAGTGATTTTCCCCTCTTCACCGGATACCATTCTCGCCAGCAAACGTTGATCAATTTGTCGTTGTATTACCCGAAAATCATCACCAGCTAGGGCTATAAGGCTGTTAAACCTCTCTTTTGCCGTTTGCATATCCCCCACCACCATCAGGGCATCATAGCTGTAAATCAGGGACATAACATCATCTGGATTAATTACTAAAACCGGCTCTAGGCTGCGGAGAATACCCAGGGGATTTTCTACATTTTGATATACCTGTGACAAAGCCAGTCGGTGAAATACTTGATCAGGTTCTAAACTAGCCGCTAAATTAAAGGCTGTGAGAGCTTTTTCATTGTCACCTTTGCAAACTGCAATCAATCCTTGTATATGATGCTGAGTTCCCGGATTTTCAGACAAAAATAGGGCTGTATCATATACTTGTAAAGCCTCTTTTTTTTGTCCCATTAACTGCAATATTTTCCCCAATTGCAGATGCACATCAAGTAGTTGAGGTTGTTGTTCAATTACTTGACTATATTCGATAATGGCTTGTGACCATTTTCCTATTTCGTAAAGCAAATCAGCTAACTCTAATCTTTTTTCCCATCCTTGAGGATATTTTTCAATGTACTTGTTTAAAGTGATAATTTTCTGCTGTTGTCTGGCTGATTTTTCCTCTATAAATAACTGAGTATTCATCTTTATACCAGATGAATCTGTGAATTGTACCAATGATGCGGTAAGGCTTCCAGACATATTAAAGTTACTTTATAGTTAATTTCTTGCTGTTGAATTTTTGTGGGTATTGATGATTCCTCATCATGATTCCATATTTGCTCAGATTCTAATTCTTCTACCATTGGAATCACCGTGTTTAATGGTGAAAGGGAATCAAAAGCAGTGTTATCTTCCCCCGCAATATACTTCTTTAAATGCTGTTTTAGAATCTTTCGCGCTTCTTGAATACGTTTACGAACGTTCTCTTCAGGAATGGTGAGTTGTTTAGCAATATCTGAATAGGATTTGTTTTGACGACAATGTAATATCAAAGGATAGCGCAATCTATCAGGTAAAGAGGCTATTTGATAGTTGAGATATACGGCCATTTCCAGATTCAAAAGCTGGGATTCAGGAAGTGATAAATTACAGATAAGTGCTGGATGATCTGCAAATTGAATGTCGTCAATATTATCAACTTTTGCAACTTCTCGTTGACGTTTTCGATAGACATCAATGCAATAGTTATAAGTAATTTGAGATAACCACGATTTAGGATGTTCAATGTCATTTGTAGATTGTGTCCATTGACCCCAAGCTTTAAGCATTACCTGATTGACTACATCTTCTGTATCATGGTAATTATCGTTGAGCCATTTTAAACAACAGTTGTAAAGATAACCTTGATGTAAGTCCCATAATTGCCAAAAATCCTGACAATTATTTGGAGTTTTATCGCCAAATTGGCTTTTTTCTGGCAATATATTTCCGTTTCCCATCTCTGATGACAAAAACAAGAGTTCTTGTTTTAGCTCTACCGACATAGATGACTTACTGTTCATTCTTAACAAGATGAAGGATAATGCACGGTGTACAGTATAATTCAGGTAAGTTCAGGTATCTGTAAATTATTGTTATAATTTGTTCATTGTCATCCTACTTAATCTCAGAAGTTAGGAGTCTTAAATTCTTAACTACAATAAACCTTATAAAACACGAGGACATCATGACCTTTACCGCAGATCCTCCCTATACACAAACCAGCCTCCCAGATCATACTCAACTACCAGAATCTAACGGACTATTTGTGAAGAATTTTCAGGAACATCCTCAAAGCATTCTACTAACTCAATCTATCATTCCAGTATTACAAAAACTCCACGCTGATGGACAATATGCTATAGGACAAGATAGCGGTATTTATTGGCGAATAACTGAACCACCAGAACGAGGTGCAGAAGCCCCAGATTGGTTTTATGTTCCTCATGTGCCACCATTATTAGATGGTAAAGTTCGACGTTCCTATGTGCTTTGGCAAGAATTTATTGCCCCATTAATTGCTTTAGAATTTGTATCAGGAAATGGCACAGAAGAAAGAGATAAAACACCTTGGCAGGGGAAATTTTGGATTTATGAACAAGTGATTAAACCTGCCTTTTACGGCATTTATGAAGTTAGTAAAGCCAGCGTGGAAGTATATCATCTCATGGAGGGACAATATCATTTATTGCCACCAAATAAACGAGGTCATTATCCGATTACACCTATGGGCGTAGAATTAGGTATTTGGCAAGGAACATATCAAAATATGGAGTTACCTTGGCTACGGTGGTGGGGTTTAGATGGTAATTTATTACTTGATGGTCATGAAACAGCCGAATATGAACGCCAACGGGCTGAATATGAACGCCAACGGGCTGAAAATGAACGCCAACAGGCTGAAAGTGAAAAAGAAAAAAGCTATCGCCTCATCGCCCAATTACGCGCTTTAGGAGTAGAACCAGAACTGTAAAAAATACCCATATCTCCAATTACCAATCACTAGATTTACGAGTAATCAACCCACCCACAAATGCACCTAAAATTGTCCCTGTCCACAGTCCCGCAGTGCTTCCTTGCCAACTTGCTCCTGGAGTCACTAAAGCGCTGCACATTTGTTTAAATCCCCAAGTCTGGTTTTGACATTTTTGGCTATGTTGCATTACGGTGATTTGTCCAGCTATTAAAGCAGTAAAAAAACCAGAGGAAAGTGCCAAAAAGGTACAAATAAGAATGCGTTTTTTAATCATATTTTTGTTTCGCGCAAAGGCGCAAAGGAGCAAAGGCGCAAAGGAAGAAATTACGCCTTTTGCTTTTTGGTTTTTATCAACCTGTATTTCTCATGCCGGCAGCAATTCCGTTGATGGTTAATAATGCTCCTCGGAGTAATTCTCCTTTGCTATAACGAGAGTGAATTACTCCGGTTGTGGGGGCATTTTTTGATTGACGAAGGCGTTTTAATAGGGAAACTTGGATAAATCCTAAAGGCACAATTGTTCCATTTCTTAATTGTACAGAACGTTGCAATACTGGATCACCATCTAATAGTTTTTGGTGTCCAGTGATTTTTAAGACTAAATCTCTGGTCAGAAAGAATTCGCTAGAAATTTGGGCAAAAACTTTCTCAAATCTGGGTTTGTCTTCTGGGTTAGACAATTCATCAACATAGTGACGCGCCATTTCCATGTCTACTTTTGCTAATGTCATTTCGGCTTTAGAAATCACCATTTTAAAGAATGGCCATTTAAGGTAGAAATAGCGAAGTAATTTCAAATGTTGTTCTGGTTCTGCGTCTAAAAATTCTTGTAAGGCTGTGCCAATTCCATACCAAGAAGGTAATAAAAACCGGGTTTGTGTCCAACTAAATACCCAAGGAATCGCTCGCAGACTACTTAAATCTTTTTTACCAGATGGACGACGGGCTGGACGAGAACTAATTTGCAATTGGCTGATTTCTTCAATGGGGGTGACTTGGTGGAAGAAGTCAATGAAATCAGGTTGCTCATAAATTAGGTTACGATAGTGTTGACGCGACGCATGAGATAACTCTTCCATGATCTCATTCCAAGGTTCGATGTCATCAAACCCTGTTCCTAGTAAACTGGCTTGAATTACGGCTGTGGTGATGGTTTCTAGGTGATACAAAGCCAAATCCAACAAGGAATATTTAGAAGCTAATACTTCCCCTTGTTCGGTAATTTTAATCCGGCCACTAATACTGTGACCTGGTTGGGCTAAAATCGCTTCATGAGCAGGACCGCCACCACGTCCCACAGAACCGCCTCGTCCGTGGAAAATCCGCAGATTTACACCGTAACTTTCGGCGATTTTCTGAAGTGATTTTTGAGCTTTATGAATTTCCCAGTTGCTGCTTAAAAAACCAGAATCTTTATTACTATCGGAATAGCCTAACATTACTTCTTGTAAGTTAGGATTTAGAGTAGAAATAGATGGGGCTGCTTGTTTTTCACTGTTATTAATTGCGGCGTAACCACCAGCCAGCATTGCCCGATATAAAGGCAATTCAAACAGTTCCCGCATTACGCCTCTAGAACGTTGTAAATCTTCTACTGTTTCAAACAGAGGAACGATGCGAATTGTCCCCACTGCAACTACAGGATCAAATAAACTCGATTCTTTGGCTAAGAGTAAAACTTCTAGTACGTCGCTGACTTCGCGGCACATACTAATGATATAAGTTTGACAGATTTTAATGCCAAATTCTTGTTGTAGCGATCGCAAAATTCGGAAAGTTTCAATCACATCATTGGTTTTTTCTGAAAATGGTAATTCAGCGGGAATCAATGGCCGACGAGTTTGCAATTCTGAAGTTAACCAAGCGATTCTCTGTGCTTCTGATAATTCGTTGTAGGATTGGGGTAAAAGTTGCAAATATTCGAGAATCTCATTGATAGCATCAGCATGACGAGATGATTCTTGACGAATATCTAATTGAGTCAGATTAAAGTCAAATATTTCCACTTGACATATCAGATTTTCCAATTCTCGACAACTTAAACCTGTTTCCGTTAAATTGCGTTGAATTAACAACAATTCTGTTAAAAATTCCGCACCCGTTCGGTACATAGGTGCATCTTCATTGTTTGGCGTTTCCCGATTATATAAAGCCAAATTGCGATCGCGGGTATTTTCTAAACGCTTGAGAATGTAAGATAATTTTAGACGATAAGGTTCTTGGCGAAAACGCAAGGCCAAATCATCATACACCCCACTTAACTGCGATTGATCCAACTCCAAAGACTCTAGCAAATCTGGTAGTACATCACTCCAGTGCATAGATACACTCAATAAAGACACTAACTCTTTAACTGACTTAATATACCGCTCTAACACCATTTTTCGTTGATAACAAGCGGTTTTCCAAGTTACTTCCGGTGTCACCGAAGGATTACCATCTCGGTCTGAACCTACCCAAGAACCAAAAGAGCAAAAATTTGTCGTTGGTGGTTGTAACCAGGGAAAAGTTTCGCCCAAAGAATATTTGAAGCGTTTGTATAGTTGCGTAATACCATCAAACAACACTTCTTGAAAGTAGTGAAGAGCATAATCTACTTCATCCAAAACCGTCGGTTTAAACTGATGTAACTCATCAGTCCGCCACCACAGGCGAATTTCTTCCAGTAATCTTTCCTTGACTTCCAAAGTTTCCCAAGGATAGCTACCAGCGCGATTTTGGGCTTCATCTAATTTTTGCAAAAGATGAACCACCTGACGCTGTTTATCCCGGATAGTATGACGGACAATTTCCGTCGGGTGTGCAGTGAAAACTAAGCGGATATCCAGTTGAGAAATTAGACGTTGAATTTGTTGGGGTGGAACATTCAACTTAAATAACAGGGGAAATAAAGCCGCGAAAGTCCCTTTTTGCGGAGTTTCCGATGTCATTAAATCACTACCTATTTCCTTAGTAATAGGCAATTCTTCTTCTCTTTGGTTCGTAGAATAAATTATACTGGGAAAAACCTCCTCATCAGTTTCTCCACTATAGCGGTTTAATTGCTGCTTTTGCTCATATTCCTGCTCAATAATATTAATCAACTGAAAATACAACGCAAAGGCACGCGCCGCACGAATCGCTTCATTGATATTCAATTGTTCAATTAATTCTACAGCCGAGGCAGCTAAGTCATTCGTGGCTTGTCCCTCTGGAGAACATAAGTCCCGCAATTGGCGCAAAAGATCCACCATTTCTTGACCGCATTCTTGACGCAGCACCGACTCCCACAATTCCTCTACTACCTGTAGACGATGACGTAAGAATAATTCTGAGTGTAGCACTGGAAAATCAATATGTTCAGCTTTCATACTTTTCATCATACTCTTAAGATACTCAAAACATCTAACCTACCTTTTTGAGCATCCAATATCAAGCTGTTAGCTTTTCTTTAGGAGCTACTCACAGGTGACTTATCTTCCTTTTAACTGCTTTTGATTCATTTTCAGTAGAGAAGAGGCAAGTAAAATAAACCGCTTCACCAAATTCCTACTAGATTATTTTAGGATAAAGTTCGCTTTCACTCAATAGCTAACAGGAGAAAAGCTATAGCAGAAGTCAGGAGTTAGGCTTCACCTAATCTGGGACACTTTTCTGAATTTTTAATTTCACCCTGCGGTACTGGCTTATATACTCAAAATGGTTGGGACATAGACTTTATATAGGGCTTGCTGAATAAAGCTAAAACCATTTATTAACAAAGGGTTTCGCGGATTTTTACCACAAAAAAGTGCAAGGTTTTGGCTAATGGTGTCTCAAAATAGGTGCATTTTTCTTTCTCAGATTTGGAAAATTGAGGATATCCAGACAGTTAAAACTGTTCCCTGTTCCCTGCCCTCACAGACAACTTTTTCAGCAAACCCTATATAAAATCACGACAAAATTAGATTTGTAGGGGTAGAGCAAGAGCTTCATTAGTGTCAACTTAAGCTCAAATCCCTACCACATCTCGTTCCTAGTCTCTGACTAGGAATGCAGTTGATGAGGCTCTGCCTCTAATATCATTAGAGAGTTTCAGTCTATATCTCTCAGTTATCCCAGCTTCAGGCAGGGTTCCTTAAATAAATATTTGGGTTCTTGCCCTGATCCTGTTTGCCATTACTGGCAGAATCATCTCTGACAGGCGTAACTTTCCGAGAGTCCCCTGGTAGGTTTTTAATGTCTTTGCTGACAATCTGATTGTCTCACGAATATGGATTAAAATTTGAAATTATTTCAAATTTTTAAATTAATGTCAATGCAGGATAAATTCTGCCTCTAGCCTTCATCTCTTGTCTAAAGCACAGATGTAGCTGACTTAGGAAGCTACATCTTCAAGGGTTTTCGGCATTTCCCTTATAAAACAAATCCCTGCAACCTTGGAAGATTACAGGGATTCGTTTTTCAATTTGGTGGCGGGAAGTGGATTTGAACCACTGACCTTCGGGTTATGAGCCCGACGAGCTACCAGGCTGCTCTATCCCGCGTCGCTTGTGTCGCTTTTCTCTCGACTCCTTTAATATAGCGCGAAGTCAAAAGTTTGTCAACTACAAAAGCGATAATTCTCCAATTACTTCCAAACGCTTGTATTTCCCCAGGTTCATAAATTTCTCAGACAGGCTTTGGGCAACGCTGGGAGTAATCCAACCCATTTGTTGGAGGATGTGAATAGCTACGGCATATTTGGCGCGTTTTGAGCCATCCATAACTTTAATAGCTAATCCCATGCCTTCACCAAGTCTGCCTATACACTGTACTCCTTCTGCCCCAGACTTACTAACCAGTTCACCAGGAGTGAGACGCATTAATTCTGTATCAAATTCCCCTTCACCTGCTATCATTGTGGGGTGATGGTTCATGGCGCGGACAATGCGTTCCATGTCTACGCTATTGCTGGAAGATAAAACAGCATATAGTGATGCCATTTGACTGAGTTGCATGAGATAGGTAGGTGCGCCGCAGTCATCATGGGCGGTGAGAAATTCTTCCGCTGGCATTCGCAACAATTCGGCTATTTTAGTAATAATTAACTGTTGGACTGGGTGTTTACGATCCAAATAGTTAGTTAATGGCCAATGGCGTTGCTGACAAACAGCTAACATTCCCGCGTGTTTACCAGAGCAGTTATATTCTAGAGAGCTACGCTTGTCTTTAGGGATTGGGCAGTGCAGGGAGTTGATGTCAATATCTGCCCGCCACAGAATGTTAAATACCTGTCTCACCTGTTCCATGCTGCCTTTGTGGGAACTGGTGATGATTGCTAAGTCTCGATCGCTCAAACCATAGCGTTCCATTGTGCCTGTGCTGGTGACAGCCAGGGCTTGAAATGGTTTGAGGGCAGAACGGACAAATGCGGCGGTTTCAGCGTTACCAGCAACGGAAAGTACCCGTCCCCGGTCATCACTAACTACAGCCTGGACTATATGCCGAGATTCGATAATACCTTCACGCAGCAACCGGACTTCCAGTGCTGCGGCTTGAGTTCGTTTTCCCATTGTCATGGGTTTATATCTATTTTGTGAATTGTCAGTTGTCAGTTGTCGGTTGTCGGTTGTCAGTTGTCAGTTGTTTTACCAATGACTAAGTAGTGAGACAGAATTAATTACACAATGTCATTGCGTTAGCGCTCCGTGGCGTTAGCCATATGGAACGAAGTGAAATGAAGCAATTGCCAGGGTTGTGATTGCTTCCCTTCGCTCGCAATGACTGTAAATATTTTTGTCCAATTACTTAATGACCAATGACTAATAAGTATTTACAAGAAATGCCAAACTATAGTACCAATAAGATACATTAGAGCCAAGGCGGCAAGGGTAATTTGCAAGCGTTGGAAAATGGGTTTGATTTCGTAGGTAACAATTAGGCGATCGCGGCTCATGACTTCTTGGGGTTTTGTCCAGGTTTGTCCGTCGTACCAACCAGATTCTTCATAAAATACGGTGGGACTGTAAAGGCGATCGCGCACATAGAACCAACCTAAATATAACCGTACCAATACTAGCACTACAGTTACACTAGCAGCACCAGATCCACAAAGAAGAAAATTAAAAATCTGCTTTTGGGGAGGAAAGCTGGCTGCTGCCACAGGTCCGGCTATTAACCAAGACCAAGCCCAAATCCAAAACATTTTTTTGGTGTAGTTACCCCAACTTAGGGTACTATCTCGAAATAGCCAAGCATTTTTTAGCTCTTCGTACTCATTCAGCGGTTGTTGTTCCGTAGGAACTGGGCAATTCGCTAGAGAGGATCGCATCATATTGGTTAACCCCCAACATTATCGGAGTTTGGTAGTGGAATACGTTCCGCGTGTCCCCAGAACGCTTCTAAATTATAAAACTCCCGTTCCCTTGGCATCATGATATGGACGATAACATCACCATAATCTTGGAGTACCCAAGTTCCCTCGGCTTTTCCTTCGGTTCTGAGGGGTCGTCGTTGCCAGTCAATTTCTACTTGTCCGGCAATTGCGTCAGCGATCGCTCTTACTTGTACTTTAGAGTAACCAGTCATCATCACAAAGTAATCGGACAGGTAAGAAATTTCTGCCACATCAAGCAGGACGATTTCTACAGCCTTGCGGTCTAAAGCCGCCTCAGCAATGGTTAAAGCTAAATTTTTGCTTGTAGCTTCTGTGTCAGTTTTAGGTTTGCTCACAGCGTTTTTTGTCAATGGGAAATTCCCTCTTAAAGATTCAGTCATTAAACCTCATGTATGTTTTCATGGAAGCAAATACTTATTCAACTTGCTTACAAATATCTGAACTGCAATTGTATGAATAGGTTTTCTCTAAATAGTAACATATTCTACAGTTGATTACTTCCTGAACAAGGGGAACGGGGAAGGCGGAAAAAAAGAGACAAATTAGCTGCAAAGCCATATTTTTCTGGATTGGTGGCAACACTGCCCCTTGGAAGCGGCTGAGTTTTCCTGTTCTCTGTTGCTTCCTGTTCCCTTTCATAAAAATAAGCCCAAGCCGATTGATGACTTGGGTAAATTACATAGATAAATTTGTAAATTTAGTTTAGGAGTAGATAATCTAAACAGCCCCACTGTTTTTATTAAACAAAATGGCAATGGTTTTGAAAATTAACTTTAAATCGTAAACTAAAGTCCAATTTTGCTGATACTGTAAATCTAAACGAATCACATCTTCAAAACTCCGCACTTTAGAGCGACCGTTAACTTGCCATTCACCAGTCATGCCCGGTTTAACGTCCAAACGTTGCCATTCTGGGACTTCGTAGCGTTCTACTTCATCAGGTGTAGGTGGTCGAGTCCCGACTAAACTCATTTCCCCTTTGAGAACATTCCAAAATTGAGGTAGTTCATCGAGACTGGTACGGCGTAAAAATTTACCTACTTTAGTAATTCGGGGATCATTGTCGTTTTTAAAGAAAGCACCTTCGGCTTGGTTTTTGATTTGGGATTTTCTGGCTTCGGCATCTACACACATAGAGCGAAATTTCCAAATTGCAAACCGCTTACCCATCCAGCCACAACGGGTTTGCTGAAATAAAATCGGACCGGGATCATCAATTTGAATGGCGATCGCTATGGGAATAAATAAAACAGATGTAATTACTAATCCCACCAATGATCCTACAATATCAATAGCCCGTTTCATCCAAGATGCTACGGAGTGATGAGTTTGGGGAAGTGGATCTACTTTGCGATAATTATTTTTTCCGGCATCTGTTAAATTATCTGTTGCTATTAATGTGAGATTGTAAAGAGACTCAATGGGAAACACCTGATCTAGTCCCGTCAGATTTAAAACGGCCATGACTTGGGGTGTCACATGACGCAATGTGACTTGAATTCCCTTTTCTTGAGAATTTTTAAAGTTACTGACTAAAGAACCTAAACCACTACTGTCCATAAAAGTAGTATTTTGAAAATCAATGAAAATTTGTCCAGGTGGTACATCCGCTTGAATTAAGTTTTGGCAAGTTTGTTTAAAATTGACAGCTTCAAGTACAGTTAACCTCACTGGAACTTGCAAGATTGCTGCATCTTCTAAATAAGTCACTGAAAAATCTACTGATATGGGTTGGCTACTCATAAAACTCTGGACTTTAGTTGCCATATATAATCTAATTTTCTCAACGTTATTTTGCTTTAGAAAAACAATTAACCTTACCTTTAATCTGTCTGATGAAGCACAAGTTGGTAGATTTTTAAAGATTAGAAAAATATCACCAATAAAGCTTCACAATAACAGCAATTTATAAAGTTTTTGCTGTTGTGAATATGTCGGATCTATTTAAACTCCGTAGGTATGTATTTAGAATTTCCCCAAAGGGAAAAGAAATCGGATGTGATACAATCAAGAGCATGAAAACCCTGTGTCTAGAGATTTTTGATTTCCTCAATGTATTTTACAAAAAGTCCATATCGCTATATAACTTGTCTCTAACACTAAATTAGAGGTATTTGTAAAAATAATTGTCTTCCAAAGTACAGTTGTTAAAAAGTTAGAATGGGCAGTTTTATTAGTTGCGAAGGTGAATGATGGGATTCCGGTATTTTTGTAATCTGTGACTTTCTAAATTATAAAATATTGCAGCGATTAGATTATTTAAAAATTTTTGATGAGCGAAATAAGAAAGTTTGATAAAGTTTTAATATGGCGTGAAGAAGTCAGGAACATAAATCTATATCCTTGTGGGGTGGGCAACACCCAACCCACTGGTACCGCAGAGCGGAAGTCAAAAGTCAAAAGTCAAAAGTCAAAACGAGTACGAGATAGGCTTTTGGGTGATTGAGAATGGTTGGTTTATTTACGCCGTTGTCTACTAGCTATGAAGATTTTACAGACCAGAATCCTCATTCCTCGATTTAGTTTTAGCTTTGTTGGCGCTCCGTTTGAGAGCAGAAAGTCTGGCTTCATATCGAGAACGCTGACGTTTACTAGGAGTGTTTTCCACCAAAGTTTTTAAGGCACTACCAAGACTTTTATAGGCGTTAGGTAAACTATAACCAAAGCGGGTTGCTAGAGCGATCGCTTTTTCGTCCGCATCCAGCAATTCTTTAACTTGTTTACCACCATTATTTTTTTGATATAATCGCCAACCGGACACGCCACAGAGCGCCATAGCTAATACTAGCAATAATCCATCTTGTACCCACAACTCACCTACAGCACCACCCAAACCAATAGCTAGTGCTGCCATTTCCCAACCATCTTTGGGAATTGTGTCATTTTGAATGCGAGCAACTTCGTGCCAAAACAGCAAATTGCGCTGATCCATTGCGAGAGCATCCCACTTTACCAAGTCAATTTGAATTTCTACTTGGTCTTTGCCAATTTCTTCACAACGAATCAGGGATGGATTAACCTCTATTGTGCCTTCAACTGTTACCCAACTTTGCAATTCTGGGGGTAACAAGCTTTTTAACCGCCGGAGTTCACTCATTTCTGCTTTAGCAGAGGAGGTTGCATAGGATGTCATAAAAATCCCGCCTTACAAAATTTCAGTATATGATCAGGTTATCACTTTGCAGTCTAGCGATTTCAGTAGTTATTCGCCTTAATCATCGGCAAAACTACCGCGTTTTTTCCGCGCTTCCATAGCTTTTTCTAGGAGTTCTAATAATCCAGGAGCTTGTTCTTGAATACTCAACAATAATCTTTCTCCTAAGTCTAGATTGCCCGGATCTTCTCCTGTTTCCATTACCTCTTGCAAACGCGGTAGGGCAATGGTATCCACAATTTGGATTAATCCGCTCAGACAACGGTTAAATTGTCTCTCGGTGAGCATGGAGTCTTCCAGGGGAAATTCGATGATAGCGCGGATTTCACCATCGGATGGATCATATTCCCATTGCAGCATTTTGGTTTCCCAGGAAATAGCCAGCATCGTCTGGAGGATAGCATCTTTATGGGGATGGTCTTTTACTTCCGCTAAAACTTGGGGTGCAAACAGCCGAAAAAATTTTCCTTCCTCGTCCAGTTGGACAACTATCAGAAAATCTTCGATATTTTCCGCTTCAACACCTGTAATAATCCGGTCTTCTTTTTCATCAATACGGTAGTCCCAACCAAGATTATCTAGATACTTGGCTATTTGTTTGAGATTTGCTGCCATAAAAGCCTCGTAAGGAACAGTACAAGAGGCTGTCACCAAATCTATTTTAACCCGCTAGGCGCATTTACTCAATTATTGCTGTAATTTCTGCCTCAACTGCATTAATACATTTGTATTGATACAGTCGGAGTTGCCTTAGTTGCAAAACTTAACATAGTTGCTATTCCAGACTTTTTTCTAATATGTATCCGCACTTTGGTAAACTTAAAAACTGAAATAGCTAAGAAAACGACGCTAAGAAAAGTAATTTAAAGGGGATACTCGTGGAAAATACACTTGGGTTAGAGATTATAGAAGTAGTTGAGCAAGCGGCGATCGCTTCTTCTAAGTGGATGGGTAAGGGCGAAAAGAACATTGCTGACCAAGTAGCAGTGGAAGCGATGCGTGAACGGATGAACAAAATCCATATGCGTGGTCGCATCGTTATCGGTGAAGGTGAACGGGACGAAGCTCCTATGCTTTACATTGGCGAAGAAGTTGGTATTTGCACCAGACCTGATGCGGCAAATTTCTGTAATGTTAATGAGCTTGTAGAAATTGATATTGCTGTTGACCCTTGCGAAGGTACTAACCTAGTTGCTTATGGTCAAAATGGCTCAATGGCAGTTTTGGCAATTTCTGAAAAGGGCGGTTTATTTGCTGCTCCTGACTTCTACATGAAGAAACTCGCAGCACCAGCAGCCGCTAGAGGTCATGTTGATATCAATAAGTCTGCTACAGAAAACCTGAAAATTCTTTCTGAGTGCTTAAACCGGGCTGTGGAAGAATTGGTAGTAGTAGTGATGGATCGTCCCCGTCACAAAGAACTCATTCAAGAAATCCGCACCGCTGGCGCAAGAGTTAGACTGATTAGTGATGGTGACGTTTCTGCTGCTATCTGTTGCGCTTTCTCTGGTACTAATATTCATGCTTTGATGGGTATTGGTGCTGCACCCGAAGGTGTAATTTCTGCTGCGGCTTTACGCTGCTTGGGTGGACACTTCCAAGGACAATTAATCTATGATCCAGAAGTTGTCCAAACTGGCTTAATTGGTGAAAGCAGAGAAGGTAATCTAGCCCGTTTAAATGAAATGGGTATTACTGACGGAGACAGAGTTTATAACGCTAATGAATTAGCTTCTGGTGAAACAGTGCTATTTGCTGGTTGCGGTATTACTCCTGGAACTTTGATGGATGGTGTGCGCTTCTTCCACGGTGGTGCTAGAACCCAAAGCTTGGTTATTTCTAGTCAATCCAAAACCGCTCGGTTTGTGGATACAGTTCACTTGTGGGACGAACCTAAGAATATCCAACTGCGTTAGTAATTAAGTCAGTAGTCAGTGGTCATTAGTCCCTTGTTATTAGTGGTCTGTCAAAGTAAATTTGACCGAAAAATCTGAGATTTTGGATTTTAGATTTTGGATTGGGAATTTTCGGTACAGGTTACCCGCCCCTCCAGGGCGGAATTAATCAAAAATACTCGCTGCGTACGCTTCCCTAACACCAATCTAAAATCCTCAATGTCCACACTTGTTTGGTGGAGTTAATCCAAAATCTGTTGACAGGTTGTGAAAATCTAAAAACTTTGTGTTTTATAGTTTTTGGTCAATTTATATCCGTCAATCAGTTATTGATAGTCTACTAACAACTGACAACTGACAACTGACAACTGACAACTGACAACGAACAACTGACACCTAACCAATTATCTATTTAAGAAATGAATATTGCAGTGGTGGGGTTAAGCCATAAAACGGCCCCAGTCGAAGTTAGAGAAAAATTAAGTATTCCTGAACCTCAAATCGAAAGAGCGATCGCCCAACTTCTCAGTTATCCTCATGTTGATGAAGTTGCTATTCTCAGCACTTGTAACCGCTTAGAAATTTATATTGTTAGTCAGGAAACTACCCAGGGTATTCATGAAGTGACTCAGTTCCTTTCAGAACATAGCAAGCTGCCGATTATGTCTTTACGGCATCATCTATTTATGTTGCTCCATGTTGATGCTGTCACCCATATTTTACGGGTTGCCGGTGGTTTGGATAGTCTGGTTTTGGGTGAAGGTCAAATTCTCGCTCAAGTTAAAAATACCCACAAACTGGGACAACAATTTAATGGCATCAAAACCATTTTAAATCGCTTATTTAAACAAGCTTTAACGGCGGGTAAACGGGTTCGCACCGAAACCAGTATTGGGACTGGTGCAGTTTCTATCAGTTCGGCTGCTGTGGAATTGGCACAGATGAAAGTAGAAAATTTATCTACAAATCGTGTGTCTATTCTCGGCGCTGGGAAAATGTCCCGGTTACTTGTACAACACCTAATTTCTAAAGGTGCAACTCAAATTAGTATTGTTAATCGTTCCCGCAGCAGGGCTGAAGAGTTGGCGAAGTTGTTCCCAGCACAACCTATTCAAATCCATCTCCTGCCAGAAATGATGTCAGTTATTGCCGCTAGTGACATGGTATTTACTAGCACGTCTTCAACTGAACCCATTTTAGATCGGGTGAAGTTAGAAACAGTGTTAGAACCCAGTCAAAAATTGATGATATTTGATATTTCTGTCCCCCGGAATGTGGATGCAGATGTCAATGATTTGGGCAATGTCAAGGCTTTTAATGTTGATGATTTGAAAGCAGTTGTGGCGCAAAATTATGAAAGCCGCCGCCAAATGGCACAGGAAGCTGAGAAGATTTTAGATGAAGAAGTTGAAGCTTTTGATATTTGGTGGCGGAGTTTAGAAACTGTATCTACTATTAGTTCTTTACGCAATAAAATAGAAACTATCCGCGAACAGGAATTAGAAAAGGCTTTATCTCGTTTGGGTTCAGAATTTGGCGAAAAGCATCAAGAGGTAATTGAGGCTTTGACAAGAGGAATAGTCAATAAGATTTTGCATGATCCGATGGTGCAATTACGCGCCCAGCAAGATGTGGAAGCTAGAAGACGATGTATGCAAACTCTGCAAATGTTATTTAATTTGGACGCTGAGGAACAGTTTAGCTGAAATTATCAAGAAACAGGGAAATGTTATGCCATTCCTGGGATTGTTCCCTGTTTTACTGGGGTTTTGCGTTAGCTTTTTGGGTCGCTGTTGTGCTTTTTTTCTCTTTTTATTTTAATTCTTTTAACCCTCTTACTGATCTACTTAATATTTATTAATAGGCGTTGCTGATTAAGGGTATGAATTTTAGTCTCACGTAAAGGCGCAAAGACGCACTGAGGTAAGAGTTTTAAAGATTCAATTTGGGAATTTCATACCTCGATTCAGCAACGCCTATTAATAAAATTGCTCAAACAACAATGAGAGAATCTGACCTATTCTTCCCAGCCATACTCTCTAATCTCAAAATAACGTAGTATACTGGGGTTAATCGTATTTAACCGAAAGATGAAATACCTAACC
>NZ_JAAVWA010000063.1:0-8896 GCF_017355725.1 Anabaena sp. 54 | reverse complement strand
TTGCCTCTTGCCTCTTGCCTCTTGCCTCTTGCCTCTTGCCTCTTGCCTCTTGCCTCTTGCCTCTTGCCTCTTGCCTCCTGCCTCTTGCCTCTTGCCTCTTGCCTCTTGCCTCCTGCCTCTTGCCTCTTGCCTCTTGCCTCTTCCCTCCTGCCTCTTGCCTCTTGCCTCTTGCCTCTTGCCTCTTGCCTCTTCTAAACCATCAATGGTTGTTGATACAGTGGCACAGTGAAAGTCACCGTTGAACCGAGTCCCTCACCACCCATTGCTTCTATGAGCTTTTGGGATATGGTGAGTCCTAAACCTGTACCACCATAGTGACGAGTCCGAGAACCATCAATTTGAGAAAATAATTGAAATAGCTTATCTTGCTTATCTAAGGAAACACCAATACCTGTGTCAACAACGCGAACTTTGACTGTTGTAGGGTGTTTTTTTGGTATTAAATCAGCACTGATAGTAATACTACCTTCATGGGTAAATTTAATAGCATTACCTACTAAATTTAGCATTACTTGTAATAATCTCTTATAGTTGCCTTGAACAATAATTGCATCGGAAATTGCAGGCATTTCCATGTGAAAACTAATATTTTTCACCTCCGCTTGCTGACGGGTAAAGCCTTCAACGTCATCAAATAATTCTTTGAGATTGACTGGTGAACAGTCTAATTCCATTTTACCTGCTTCAATTTTAGCAAAGTCCAAAATATCATTGAGGATATTTAACAGATGCAAAGATAATTCATGAGCTTCTAAAATAAACTCATGTTGTTCTTGAGCATCATCTGTAACTCCTTCTAAAATTAGCTTTAAGAAGCCAATCATGACATTGAGAGGAGTCCGAATTTCGTGGGAGACATTAGCCAGAAATTCGCTTTTTAAGCGAGAAACTTCTTCAGCTTTTTGTCGGGATTCTTCTAGTTCTTGATATAAAGTAGCATGAGCGATCGCTGTTCCTAACTGATCTGCCACTTCCCTGGCTAATTCTAATTCTGCTTGTGTTAGTGGATGGCATTCATCAACAAAACTAAGAGCAGCTAAACCATTAGCTTTGTCTTTGTAACAAGTCGCAACAACCAGAGATTGAGACTGTGGAGATTGGTGATTAAATGAAACTGCCATCACCACAGGCTCTAAAGTCGCTAATGCTTGAGCAAAAGCCGGCTCAGAAGATATATCTATTTCTGAGTCAAGAATAGAAATTTGCTCTGGTTGATGATACTCCGCAATTACCTGAACCTTGGGATTAGGGGGTTGATAAGGGCAAATAATACAGCGTTCTAGGTTGAGTCTTTTTCCCAAGCTATCAACTGTTTGTTGCCAAATAACATCTAAATCCAGTGTCCGACGAATATTTCTGGTGATTTTGTTTAATAACTTCTGATGTCGCTGCAATCGTAAAGCTAACTCAAGCGCTGTTGGCGGTTTAAGTGCCTGATTCACATCTTGAGGATTAATTTTTGATGGTAACAACCTACCTATTACCAAAACTGTAGTTGTGGGCTGACCAAATTGCGGCAGAATCGGCGTAATTGTCAATTCCAACTCTAATAATTCGATATTTGGGCATTTAAACCAGTATTTCACCCTTTCCGGCACAGAACTGCTCAAAATCCGGTGTAAATTTTCTAGATAAACAACCTTATCTACTGGAGCAAAGCTATCATTTTCATTGAGGACATCAATTATCTTCTGGGGATCACACTCTAAGTATTGGCTGTGTTGCCAATAAAAAGTCAAATAGCGTCCAGAGGCATCTTGAGTATATACTAGCTCTGCTCCCAGAGTTGCTGATGAGCGATCGCTCATGAGAGTCACAGATTCCAGATTTTGAGGAATTAAATTCGGAAATGGGGTATTGGCACTAATAGTCATTAATCGAGTTGGATAGACAAAAAGGTTCCTACCGTGCTTATACTAAAGCTAATTAAATTCTGGCATAAACTTTTACAGGTTTTACATTTTTCCAGGGTGGATTTTTGACTTTTCTGGCATTTAAGAGATTAATTTTTACATTTCTTATTATTAGCTGATACCTGTCAAGTCGGTTTAATCATTCCATTCACCACGGGGGGGAACAGGTGTTCGTAGAGGGGTACGTGTTAACTCATCATCTCTATTAAAATCACCCCGTAACCATTGACGAATAGCCACCTCAATCACCTTACTGGGATCATTAGTTAGATGTTGAATTTGCTCTATTAATTCAGAATCTAGATTAAGAGCGATTTCTGTCTTCTCAGCGCGTTTTTTATCTGCACTGTTGGGTTGTTCCTGCATATTCATGGGTTTAAATACTCTGAAATAGGTTTATTGAAACTGTTTTTCAGCAGTCATGATATTTATAATTGAGTCTATCCAATTGTAAACTGCTGAGTCATCAATACTGGGAGCTAGAAATAGATTCTAAATAATAGCGTAAGTTGTCATACAGGAGTTCAGGAGTCAGGAGTTCAGGAGAAAGAAGAAAGAAGAAAGAAGAAAATTTCTCCCCTGCCCCCTGCCCCCTGCACCCTGCCCCCTGCCTCTTCCCTCTTCCCTGTTCCCTCTTCCCTTATTACCTCAAAAAGCATTAAAATACATGGAGTAAATAGCTTTCACTTTGGTTTGCTTTAGAGCAAAGATGGTATATGACTGACGTTCCCGCAGATCGCATTCGCAACTTTTGTATTATTGCTCACATTGATCACGGGAAATCAACTCTCGCAGATCGTTTGCTACAGGCTACTGGGACTGTAGAAGATAGACAGATGAAAGAGCAGTTTCTCGATAACATGGATTTGGAACGGGAGCGCGGCATTACAATTAAGCTGCAAGCTGCCCGGATGAATTATACTGCCAAGGATGGTCAGCAGTACGTTCTCAATTTAATTGATACTCCTGGTCACGTAGACTTCTCCTATGAAGTGTCCCGTTCCCTCGTGGCTTGTGAAGGGGCATTGTTAGTTGTGGATGCGTCCCAAGGCGTAGAGGCGCAAACCCTAGCCAATGTGTATTTAGCTCTAGAGAGTAATCTAGAAATTATTCCGGTTTTAAATAAAATTGATTTACCAGGAGCAGAACCAGAGCGAGTAATTGGCGAAATTGAAGAAATTATTGGTTTAGATTGCAGTGGTGCAATTTTGGCTTCAGCAAAAGAGGGAATTGGCATTGCTGAGATTTTAGAAACAATTGTCGAACGAGTTCCCCCACCCGCTGACACTGTAAATGAAAACCTGCGAGCGCTGATTTTTGATAGTTATTATGATAGTTACCGGGGTGTAATTGTTTATTTCCGAGTCATGGATGGAACTGTCAAAAGAGGCGATCGCATCTACTTAATGGCATCGAGTAAAGAATATGTCATTGAGGAACTAGGCGTACTCTCTCCCACCCAAAAGCCAGTTGAAGAACTCCATGCCGGAGAAGTAGGTTATTTAGGTGCAGCGATTAGAGCCGTAGCTGATGCCAGAGTAGGAGATACCATTACCCTATGCAAAAACAAAGCCACCGAAGCCTTACCTGGTTACGCAGAAGCCAATCCCATGGTATTTTGTGGAATGTTCCCCATAGACGCAGATCAGTTTGAAGACTTGCGGGAAGCCTTAGAAAAACTAGAACTCAATGATGCCGCATTACAGTATGAGCCAGAAACCTCCAGTGCAATGGGTTTTGGTTTCCGTTGCGGGTTTTTGGGACTACTGCACATGGAAATCGTCCAGGAACGCTTAGAGCGTGAGTATAACCTAGATTTAATCATTACCGCCCCCTCAGTGGTTTACAAAGTCGTCACCATCAAAGGGGAAGAACTGTACATTGATAATCCTAGCCGCTTACCTAACCCCAATGAGCGCGACAGAATTGAAGAACCCTACGTCAAAGTAGAAATGATTACTCCCGAAATCTACGTTGGTTCTTTAATGGAGTTGTCTCAAAACCGTCGCGGTATCTTCAAAGATATGAAATATCTCACCCAAGGACGGACCACACTCACTTATGAATTGCCTTTAGCCGAAGTTGTTACCGACTTTTTTGATCAAATGAAATCCCGTTCTCGCGGTTACGCCAGTATGGAATATCATCTGATTGGCTACCGAGAAAATCCTTTAGTAAAATTGGATATCATGATTAACGGTGATCCAGTGGATTCCCTAGCCATGATCGTTCACAGAGATAAAGCCTACAATGTCGGTAGATCAATGGCGGAAAAACTCAAAGAACTAATTCCCCGTCATCAATTCAAAGTCCCCATTCAAGCTTCCATTGGCGCAAAAGTTATCGCCAGTGAACATATCCCCGCCATGCGAAAAGATGTGTTAGCTAAATGCTATGGTGGCGACATCAGCCGCAAAAAGAAACTATTGCAGAAGCAAGCCAAAGGAAAAAAACGCATGAAAGCTATAGGTACAGTAGATGTACCCCAGGAAGCTTTTATGGCTGTACTGCGGTTAGATAAAGGCTAATTGTCACGTAGGGGTGGGGTTTCCCCGCCCTAATTTTATGACTTTGTTCCTTTGTGCGAAATACAAGTCATATTAAATTAATTAAGAAGGATATAAAAAATAGACTAATGAATTCAATAGCATCTACTTTAATTTCTATTCTCAGCCCTGAAACCTCAATTATATCGTGGGAAAATCTTACCCCCACCCAACAGCATCATATCCAACAAGGGATAGACTCCAAAAGCCAGCCTAGTTGTGTGATTTATCCCCATAGCCAAGCAGAATTAGCCGCAGTGATAGCGATCGCCAACAGTCATAAATGGCGCGTTCTCACTTGTGGTAGTGGTAGTAAAATCAATTGGGGTAGTTTGGCTAAAAATATTGATATTATTGTCAGCAGCGAACGGATTAACCAACTCATAGAACACGCAGTTGGTGATTTAACTGTCACCGTGGAAGCAGGGATGAAATTTGCCCAGCTTCAAGAGATTTTGGCTAAACATCACCAATTTTTAGCACTTGATCCAGCTTTTCCTGATTCTGCTACCATAGGCGGTATCGTTGCTACGGCTGATACAGGTTCTCTGCGTCAGCGTTACGGTGGTGTGCGTGACCAACTTTTAGGTATAACTTTTATCCGCGCAGATGGACAAATCGCTAAAGCTGGGGGACGAGTTGTAAAAAATGTGGCTGGTTACGACTTAATGAAATTATTTACTGGCGCTTACGGTACATTAGGAATTATCAGCCAAGTCACTTTTCGAGTTTATCCGATTCCTGAAACTTCGGGAACTGTGATATTAACTGGGAAGGCAGAAGCCATATCCCAAGCAGTGAGAACTTTACAAGGTTCGGAATTAACACCAACTCAAGCTGATTTATTATCCAGTAAATTAGTTACTAATTTAGATTTGGGGACAGGAATAGGTTTAATTGCCCGTTTTCAAAGTATTAATGAAAGTGTCCAAGAACAGTGCAAACGACTATTAGCAATTGGCGAAAAGCTGGGTTTACATGAGGTAATTTATTCAGGAAATCAGGAAGCTGATTTATGGCAACGATTACCAGAACAAATACATTCTCATGTGACAGAATCTACAATTACCTGCAAAGTAGGAGTATTACCAACTGCGGCTGTGGAGATTATCAATCAAATAGATATTGGTTTAATTCATATTAGCAGTGGTTTGGGTTTGGTGCGTTTAGAAAATAAAGATCAAATTTTGCCTTTGCGGAATTTATGTGCAGCAAATTATGGTTTTTTAAGTATTTTATCTGCACCTGTTGAGTTAAAGGAAAGGTTTGATGTTTGGGGGTATAATGGTAATACTTTGGCAGTAATGCGGGGAATTAAAACACAGTTTGATGGTAATTTTATTTTAAGTCCTGGTCGGTTTGTGGGTGGGATTTAAGTTTTAATTAAAAACGAACCACAGAGGCACAGAGGTCACAGAGGTTAAGAGGGGAGAAATATAAATGCAAGTTTCGGAAGGTTCGGTGAATAATACTGCTAGTATTAAGAATTTAAAGGGTTTTGATGGTAATTGTCCACCTGATGCAAAGTTAATTGATAGTTGTGTTCATTGTGGTTTTTGTTTGTCTACTTGTCCTAGTTATCGGGTATTAGGTAAGGAGATGGATTCTCCCAGGGGACGGATATATTTAATGGATGCTATTAATGAGGGTGAAATTGCTCTCAATACGGCTACTGTTGAACATTTTGATTCTTGTTTGGGTTGTCTAGCTTGTGTTTCTACTTGTCCTTCTGGTGTGCAGTATGATAAGTTGATTTCGGCTACTAGACATCAAGTTGAGAGGAATTATAATCGCAGTTTACCTGATAAGTTGGTTCGACAATTAATTTTTTCTCTGTTTCCTAATCCTGATCTTTTAAGAATTTTACTTTTTCCTTTATTAGTTTATCAAAAGTTAGGAATTTCTAAGGTATTACAAGCAACTGGGTTAATTAAGGCTATATCTCCCCGGTTAGCAGCTATGGAATCTATTTTACCGGAAATTACTCTTAAGTCTTTTCAGGATAATTTACCAGATATCATCCCAGCTAAGGGTGAAAAAAGATATCGCGTGGGTGTAATTTTAGGATGTGTGCAAAGACTGTTTTTCTCTGGTGTCAATGAAGCAACTGTAAGGGTTTTAACAGCGAATGGTTGTGAAGTGGTAATTCCTAAGTCTCAAGGTTGTTGTGCTGCACTTCCTGAACACCAAGGACAAACTGAACAAGCGAAAACTTTAGCCAGACAAATGATTGATAGTTTTGCTGATACTAATGTGGATTTTGTGATTATCAATGCTGCTGGTTGTGGTCATACTTTGAAGGAATATGGTCATATTTTAGCAGATGATCCAGAATATGCCGAAAAAGCAAAAATATTTGCGGCAAAAGTTAAGGATTCACAGGAGTTTTTAGCTAATGTGGGTTTAACGGCTAAACTTTCACCTTTGACTGACAAAAATATCAATTTAGTTTATCAAGATGCTTGTCATTTATTACATGGTCAAAAAATTAGTGTCCAACCTCGTCAACTGTTAAAACAAATTCCCGGTGTGACTTTGAAAGAACCCATAGACGCGGCTTTATGTTGTGGTAGCGCGGGGGTTTATAATATGTTGCAACCGGAAGTTGCGGAAGAATTAGGTAAACAAAAAGCCCAGAATTTATTAAATACTGGTGCTGATTTAATTGCTTCCCCTAACCCTGGTTGTAGTTTGCAGATTAGTAAATATTTACAAGGTAAAACTATTTCTGTGATGCACCCTATGGAATTATTAGATTATGCTATTCGGGGTGATAAGTTGGATATCTAGAAAAATATAACATCCAGATACCCGACTTCTGAGATCAATTTATAATTTATTTATACAAGATAAAAAAAGAAGTCGGGTATCTTATTTCAATTTATAATTTATTTACAAGCACGACTTACGCGAAATATCTTTCAAATCCTCATTTCTCTGTGACCTCTGTGCCTCTGTGGTTCGTTATTCCATGAATCTTGCGTAAGTCCTAACAAGATAAAAAAGAAGTCGGGGATCTTATTTATCGTTCCCAAATTAAGTTCATTGCCTTTTTTATGATCTCTTCTTGTTGGACTAATTTGCTTAATTCTTCTGCTTCATGTTGACTTTCAAAAGCTTCAATTGCTGCTTTTTCTAAGGCTAAATCATAAGCATCTTCTAGGGTTTCTGCTAATTCTGTTTCACTCATGTAAGTTCCTTTCGCTTTTTCACGGGAATTACTGCGTTGAATTTGTTTGACAGAATTGCGAATAGAAAAATTCCAAGACCTAGTGGTGCGGTTTTCAGCAGCTTGTTTAATTAGGTGTAGAAGTAAAATGATGCCATAGCTAAATATTTTATTCAGTTTATCAGATTTGCTCATTTCTTCTAATTCTTCGACAATTAACAAGGCTTCCGTGATATTGCCTTGGTGCAGGAGTTCTTTGAGTGTAAGTAGTTCTTCCATGTGGTTGATTTTCCTAATTTTTCATCGCTAAGGTTAATCCGTCGGCTATGGGAACTAAACTCAAGGTAATTCGGGAATCTTCATGTAATTTGCGGTTTAAAGCCCGAATTTTATTAGTTTGATTATCCTGTATTTCTGTTTCTGCAACTTTACCTGACCACAACACATTATCAATGGCAATTAGTCCACCGGGACGAATTAATTCAAGACATTGCTCATAATAATTATTATAGTTACCTTTATCAGCATCAATAAAGGCAAAATCAAATGTTCCCGCTTCCCCTATCACTAATAACTTATCTAATGTTTCCAAAGCTGGGGCAATATGCAAATCAATTTTATCAGCGACTCCCGCTTGTTGCCAATAACGTCGAGCTACACTGGTATACTCTTCACTAACATCACAGGCGACTATTTTACCATCTGCGGGTAAAGCCAAAGCTACTACTAAGGAACTATAGCCAGTAAATACACCAACTTCTAAGGTTTTTTTTGCTCCTATTAACTTAATTAATAATGCCATAAATTGTCCCTGTTCAGGAGCTATTTGCATGATAGACCTGGGCATTTCAGCAGTTTCTTGACGCAGTTGGGTTAAAATAGCTGGTTCGCGGAGGGAAATTGAAAGCAAATAATCATACAGGTTTTGTTCTAAACCCAGAGTCTGTTTTGACATGATTTATATTAATTATTTTATGATAGTTCTTCCTTATCGATTTTATGATAACAAATTTAAAATCAAATGTCAACCCCCAAATCCTCTTTTAATCCTGAATCAGGATGTTCAGGATTTGAGGATTTTCAGGATGTGATTTAAAGATTGTTTTTGAGGAAGTTGTGATTTTTTTGTCTGAATCAGGATGTTCAGGATTTGAGGATTTTCAGGATGTGATTTAAAGATTGTTTTTGAGGAAGTTGTGATTTTTTTGTCTGAATCAGGATGTTCAGGATTTGAGGATTTTCAGGATGTGATTTAAAGATTGTTTTTG
>NZ_JAAVWA010000062.1:0-9395 GCF_017355725.1 Anabaena sp. 54 | reverse complement strand
TCTTGCCCCTTGCCTCTTGCCTCTTGCCTCTTGCCCCTTGCCTCTTGCCTCTTGCCTCTTGCCTCTTGCCTCTTGCCCCTTGCCTCTTGCCTCTTGCCCCTTGCCTCTTGCCTCTTGCCTCTTGCCTCTTGCCTATTCCCTATTTCCTATCAATCTTTGATAAACTAATCCTAAAGCATCAGTATTACCGACATTACCGGGAAACAACACCACTGGCAAATTAGGAAACAGGGGATGATCAGATGGGGTAATTACCATTGAACAACCTGCTAAAATTTGACCGAGTAATCGGGCTGAAGTTAAAGCCAGTCCCGTACTCAAGACATCGTTAGAAGTAATACCCCCCTTACTGATTAGGAATCCTAGATCAGATGGTAAACCCTGGACAATATCCATAAGTAAAGCTGAAACTGTATTGCCAAAATCTAATCTAGTTTTGACATCTTTAAAAGCCAATTCCTGACGGCTAGTATAAACTACTGGCGTTTTACCAGCACCATGTACTACTTTGACATTTTCGATAATCTCGATTAGCAGTTTAGCAGATTCATTTACCCCATTCTCAAGTAATCTGCCCACATTCACTTCTATACCTACCGTCCCCTCAACTTTTAATAATGATTCTAACTGTTGAGTTGTCTTTTTAACGTGAGAACCAACAATAATTACACCGGGTTTACCACCGCGCACATATTTTGCCATATTTTCAGCAGCAATGGGTTGAGGTGGCAAGGCAGCCAAAGCTGTTAAAATACTAGCAGCAGAACGGAATAAAAAGCGTTTTCCCCGACTTGCGGCTGTTAATACATCTACCGCAAAGGTATTCAGATCCTCTTGATTTTCCCCGTCTACAACAGCACACTGATTATTCTCAAGTTGTAACAAACTTTCTAAACTACCAGCACGGATATCTGCGAGTAAAAATCTAGTAACATTATCTTCTTTAATCCGCCCCTTAGTTTTTTCTTCTACATATTTAGGCAGATAGCTGTAATTATACCCAAAAACAGAATCACGGGCAAATTCTGTTTCATGTACAGGAGTGGGAACATCATCAATAATTAGATAATGAATACTGTCGCGGGTAATTCTTCCCCCTTCAAAAAATGCTGGTACAAGAAAATGAGCATCAAAGGGACCGAGTTCTTCGGCAATCACATCAGTTTCTATGGGATAATGTCCCCGTAAGGTAGAGTCAGAACGACTAACTACAAGAAAATCGGCGATTTTTTCCGCTGCTAAGGCAAGTTTCAGGTTATGACAAACTTCTCTAGTTACAGATGCGGCTGCTTCTGGGGTGAGGGAACGAGTATTTGTTAAAATGAAGAAAATGGGAGCATCATCTTTTAGTCCTAAACGTAAGGTTTCTACATCCCAACGCATTAAGAGTAAACAACTATGGACGGTTTGTGAACCAGTGGGATCATCATCAAGGACAATTATTTTAGGTTGGTTATTCATAAATAAGTAGGTTGGCGTTGAAAATTGTCGTTATGGCAAGGCAAAAGGCAATACTTCGACTTCGCTCAGTAACCAGAGGCAAGAGGCAAGAGTGAAGAGGGTTTGGGCGATTTTACGTTTCTTTACACAGTTTGGTTTTATTGTGTTCACCTACTTATGTGAATGGTGGTAGATATTCGACATCTAAAATTTGATCAATTGTGTAAGGGCAAATTGGAGGAAAGCAATTTAAACCGTTTTTCTTCTTTGCTTGTCGGGCTGCTGTATCAAATGTTTTACCCCTCCCTAGCCCTCCCCTTATAAAGGGGAGGGAACTGGATTTTTATTGTTACCGCCCTTTGCAAGGGTAAAGGGGGGTAACAATGTGATGAAAATTACGGGATACCACTTTTAAAACATTCTCTAAGGCAATCTGCAATGATTGATTAAGAAGTTGAGCATATTCACTAGCTTAACTACTAACTTGTAAGGTTTGCAGATTAGCTAAATTATTTACCACTAAATCTTGGTTATTAGCAAGCAGTTTTTTATTATCGCGCAAAATCCGTTCACTTCTCAAAGCGCGGACTAAATCTTCTCGAATTAAGTAGGTTGACGTTGAAAATTGTCGTTATAGCAAGGCAAGAGGCAAGAGGCAAGAGGCAATAGTAAAGAAGTTTTCAGCGATTTTACGTTTCTTTACACAGTTTGGTTTTATTGTGTTCACCTACTTAGTTGTAGTGCAGATATTACCTGTTCTCTGTCGCTAATGTTACTTCGGGTGTTACCGGAGTTAGGAAATCAGTTTTCATCTAGGATTTGTTCTAAGGAAGCAATGGGGGTAAGGCGGAATATGTCAAGAGAAAATTCTGAGCGATCGCTGACTAATTTTCTTGCTTCTTGATAACATTGATCAAATATTTCTAAAATGTAAGGTTTTAAACTAGGACTATCTTTGAGTTGATCTTTTATTTGCATACGAAAATTCCTGATTTCTCCTTTCCAATATCCTTGATTTCTTTCTCTTTCCTTATCCCAATATTTTAGCTTGAGTAGATGTTCAAGTAGCTTAGTTAATAAACTTTTAATTGCTCGTTTCTCACTTCTACCCATAGTTTCTAATTCTTCTAATAAATTCTCTAAGTCAATAGCAGAAAACTCTCCTGTACGCAGTTGGTTAATGGTTGTTCTGATCCACAGGTAATAATCTTGATCGTATAAGGTTTGGGTTGTTGATTGTGTTGATGTAACCATATACTGGTGAGGATTTTGCTATTTATTGTATTTTAACTTAGTTTTGGTTGATTATCAGAATCAGGATGTCTGGTTACTGAGCGAAGTCGAAGTACAGGATTTCAGGATTTTCAGGATGTTGGTTATCATTTTTCTTTTGGGGATTTGATTATTCATTTTTGATTGAACATACATAATTTACCTTAAATTTCATCACTTTCTTTGTCTGAATCAGGATATCCAGGATTTGAGGATTCTCAGGATGTTGGTTATCATTTTTCTTTTGGGGATTTGATTATTCATTTTTGATTAAACCTACATAATTTACCTTAAACTTCCATCAACACCCACCAATCAAATCCTGTACATCCTTAAATCCTGTACATCCTGATTCAGACAATTAATTAAATCTCATCAACACCCACCAATCAAATCCTGTAAATCTTCAAATCCTGGATATCCTGATTCAGACAAATTCCCAAAAATCAAATCCTGTAAATCCTCAAATCCTGTAAATCCTGATTCAGACAATTAATTAAATCCATCAACACCCACCAATCAAATCCTGTACATCCTTAAATCCTGTAAATCCTGATTCAGACAATTAATTAAATCCATCAACACCCACCAACTCCTAGCCTAACTACTACCCGATAGCGGTTTTGTAGCAACAACCCTGAACCACAGGTTTCACAAAAGAGGAGATTATCTGGATTTTGCGGCTTTGAGCAGCTAGGATTGATGCACAGGCTCATAATCTTGGTAAGTAGCACATTTATCCGATATTCTACCTTAATTTACTCAAAATAAGCAGCACATTGGTAGGGTGCGTCAGACTGGATAAATCCTGCAAATAAACAGATTGTTGATATCTGACGCACCATAGAACAGATTTTTAGAGATGCAGGAGTTAGAAACCGCGTCTACACAGACAAAACTCACCTGCGTGGGTTAAATTAATATTTTGTGAAGCTGGATTGAGGGCGATCGCCTATGATAGAAAGTATATAAATCACAAGTTAGGTTAAAATCAACAAACTTTACCTAAAATATACTATGCTGAAATGTTCATGCACATCATCGTGAATTTGTACAGCGCGCAAGTCCTAACGCCATATTATTTTTGACTTTTGACTTTTGACTTCCGCCTTGGGGTACTAGCGTTATATTGGTAAACCCAGCCAAAAAATCAGGAGCAGATTTAACTCCCAAAATAATTTTTGTAACAATTGTCACAATTACTTAAATCTGCCCTGAAAATGAATTAATCAAGTTGATAGTACATTTATCAAGCATAAATAGTTAATAAAACTTTAACTATCTATTGAGGCAAATCACAGCTACTCAGCGAAGAAAGTGCTATGGTGAAGGGAAATAATTGGGCATTTACAAGTGACACTCACCTAAGTATTACATACTTGGATTGTTCTGTAAAAAAACTGATCAACTCGAACCGTATTTGTTAACCGACAAATAAAATATCTAACTGATCATTAACAAAAAACCAAAGGTAGATGAATTATCAAGGTTATTAGGATAAAAAAACTAGCAAACATCAGAAAATTCTGATTGATAAACTGTCAAAAACACAACTATTTCAGCTAATATACATGAACCAATCTGCGAAACGTTACTCACCGCTCCAAGCTGCCCTGATTGGTGGAGCGATCGCCACAACTGCTACTATATCTGTATTTGGTCAAGCTTGGACACGCTGCGTTCATGCTGCTTTACAAGATAGTCCGAAAGCATTAGTTGACCAAGTTTGGCAGTTGGTGAATCGTGAATATGTTGATGGAAAATTTAACCAACAAGATTGGCAAGCGGTCAGGCAAAGTCTATTAAGTAAAGACTATACTTCTAAAGACGAGGCTTATGTAGCAATCCGCGAGGCTTTACAAAAGCTAGGTGATCCCTACACCCGGTTTATGAACCCCAAACAATATGAATCCCTGACAAACCAAACATCTGGGGAAGTGTCCGGGATTGGGATTCGGATGCAAGTTAACGAAAAAACCAAACGCCTCACGGTTATAGAAGCCATAGAAAACTCTCCAGCCCTCAAAGCTGGACTGAAATCAGGCGATGAGATTTTGGCAATAGATGGCAAATCTACCCTAAAAATGACAGTAGAAGATGCCTCAAAATTGATTCGTGGTCAAATAGGTACTTCTGTCAGCTTAGATTTAGAAAGACCAAATAACAAATTCAACGTTAAATTAACAAGGGCAACTATAGAAGTTCCCACAGTCCGGTATACCCTCAAACAAGAATCTGGTCGCCGAGTAGGATATATTCGGTTACAAGAATTTAGCTCCCATGCGGCGGATCAAATGCGGGTAGCTATTCGCACTTTAAAAGCCCAAAAAGTTGATTCCTACGTTTTAGATTTGCGAGGTAATCCTGGTGGTTTATTAAATGCGAGTATAGAAATCGCCCGGATGTGGCTAGATGATGGTCATATCGTCAAAACCGTAGACCGCAAAGGATCAAGCTCTCAAACAAAAGCCAATCAGACAGCAATTACCAAGCTACCTTTAGCAATTTTAGTTGACGGTAATTCCGCTAGTGCTAGTGAAATCCTCACTGGCGCACTCAAAGATAATAAACGGGCTGTAGTTGTTGGTAGTCAAACCTTCGGTAAGGCTTTGGTACAGTCAGTCCATGAACTAGGAGATGGTTCAGGTTTAGCTGTGACTATTGCCCATTACTATACACCAAATGGTACAGACATCAATCATAAAGGAATTGCTCCCGATATCAAGCTGGACTTGACCCAAACTCAAGAACGCCAATTAGCTTCTAATCCGAATTTAATTGGTACAAATAGCGATCCCCAATATACCCGTGCTATTGCTGTTCTTTCTAATGGCAAACTAGCACAATCAGTGACAAATCAAAATCCTCAGTCTATTAGTGTCAATGCGAAAGACTTGAAGTTTTAGCATTCATTGTAGCGACTGTCTTGATTGTCAAGCGATCGTTAAGGAAAAATTTAAAGTCTAGGAAAAAAGTCAGAAAATAGAGGAGAAAAACAGAACAGAACAAAACAGGTAAATTATAGATTGCCATAAATTACCAAACTAGATTGGAGGTATAAAAACGACAGTAGAACTTTATGCAGAAATTGGTTGTGAGTCTTGAGAAATAGACCAAGGAAGATGATCTCGAATCATCGCATTTAAAATAACTAACATTTTATGAACGCAAGCAGTAATGGCCAATTTTTTGGGTTTACCACGTTCAACCAAGCGCTCATAAAAAGTTTTGATAACAGGATTATGACGCATGGCAACAACAGCACCCATATAAAGAATGGCACGAACATGGGCGCGACCACCATTAATCATGCGCTTACCTTTGTGCTGACCACTATCATGATTAATTGGTGCAACACCAACTAAGCGAGAGATTTGTTTGGCAGTTAATTGACCTAATTCTGGTAAGTCAGAAACTAAAGTGGTAGAAATTACTTGACCAATGCCAGGAGTAGTTTTGAGTAGATTGACTTTATCAATCCATTGTTGATTATTTTGGGTCAACGTCTCAATTTCTTGATTGAGTTGTTGAAGATGTTGCTCAAGATAATCAATATGGGATTCAATATCTGTCAAAGCTTTACCACGAGCGCGGTCACGGCGATTCTTTTCCGCTGTAGACATTTCTACTAATTGTCTTCGGCGACTAATTAATTCGCCTAATTGACGTGACATTTCACAATCAAAATGCTAACACCTCCGGTTTCATTGCTTCACCGAAATGCGCCAAAATCTGTGCATCAATGGCATCGGTTTTGGCTAACTTACCTGTAGCTTTAGCAAAGTCTCTTCCCTGACGAGGATTGATTAATGCTACTGGTAAAAGAGCCGCTTGCAATTGAATGATTAATTCTGTTTCTAGTCCTCCTGTTGCTTCCAGTACGATTAGGTTTAAATCGTTAGATTGAAGTTGCTTAACTAGATTAGCTATTTCTGTTTCAGTATTAGCAAATTGAAATGCTTTACCCATTGGACGGATATAAACATCAAGTGTTGCTTTACTTACGTCAATGCCTACCCATTGGGAGATATAATCCATTTTTAACTCTCCAATTTCAATTACTTCTTTTTAATTTGTTTTGTTTTTATTCATCCCCTTGATTTCACTCATCCTTGCACGATACGGGCTATATTATCTATGTCTTTGTTCATAGTTTTTACCCCAGGCGACTGTTCGAGTTCTGTCATGGAGATTGTTGTGGTGATCCTTGCTACAAAGCGGTCTTTTCTGACCCAGGTTGGGACGGTCTACCACTTCTTCTAACATACCTCTAAGATACAAGGTTGGGTTCAGCCCACAACCCAACCTAAGAATCAAGAGTTAATGAATAAATTGCCTATCTTCTTCTGCTACCGAAACCGGAAGAACGACGACTGGAAGAACGTCCACCACTACCAAAACTACTACCAGAATTGCGTCGGGTAGAGCTAGAGTTACCAGAAGGACGAAGGGTACTACCACCAAAACCAGAACCAGAAGCTCGTCCAGTGGAGGTGCGGTTTGCGGTTCCTGAAGAGGAATTTCTGATGTTTCCTGTGGTGCGGAAAGCCGTGCGATTTCTCACTGCTGCGGGTGGTTCATTGTAGCGAGAACGGTAACTAGAAACAGCCGAGTCATAGTTAGAACCATAGCCACCGTAACCATTCATGATTCCACCGGGCTGATACACGGGGGGAACATAATATTGAGGTCTAAATAACATACTACTAATAGCTTGTCCCGCAACATTACCAACTAAAGCTCCGGCAAAAGGGGCCCAAAAACTACTTTGCTGACGGACAATTACAGTTTCCGGTTGTCCGGTTTGGGGATTGTTTCTGGTTTCAGTGACATTATGGACGTACTCAAGTTTGAAGTCTTCAGTCATGTATAAGATTGGCTGACTATTTTCTACTTTTAAGTAAGTTTTCTTACCTGCTTTGATTTCATCATCAGTCAATCGTGCCATTTGTAGCTTTTCTGTGGCAAAGCTGGGGGGATTGTTATTGAGTAAAAACAAGGTATACTCACCATTGGCATCGTTGTATGTACCCTGTTGTACTTCATACTGACCATCATTTAACTTGGTGGGAGTAGCGGTTTGGCTAACGTTCTTACTTGAGGAATTAGCGTCGTTTCCTCCTCCACAAGCGACAGTTGTTAAGCACAAGGTCAAGGCTAAACAAACAATCGTAAATTTACGTAGTATGCTAATCATCATCGTGTTTATGTTTGTTTTCGGGTACTCATTACAGAGTGAACTACCCACACTGACCTGACGGTACAGTGTCGGCTTCCTGTCCAGCAAAAAACACAGTAGTAGACTTCTTGCGTCCTCTATTACTGCGACTTACTTCTGGGCGACAGGCTTCTTGATGAAGTTGTTCATGGGGGAAACCCCCAAGACCACACTTCATCGCTTTATCCCCCGTTCCAGAGGTCAAAATTCGTAGTCCCTCATCTCTGAGGTTTATCGCTGCATTAATGTCTCTATCATGCTTGGTCTGACACTTCTCGCAAGTCCAAAATCTTATATCTAGTGGCAAACTTCCCACTTGATTAAGGCATACATGACAAGTTTTTGATGACGGGAAGAATCTATCAACTTCTTGATAAATTTTGCCTTCATTTTCTGCTTTGTATTTAAGCATGGTACAAAACATTCCCCAACCAACTTGTTGAATAGATTTGGCTAGGCAGTGATTTTGCATCATGCCCTTAACATGAAGATTTTCTACCACAATAACTTGGTTTTCGTTAACTATCCTACGAGATAGTTTATGAAGAAAATCTTCTCTACAATTAGTTATCTTTCTATGAACTCTAGCAACTTTCTTTCTAGCTTTATTTCGGTTGTTAGAGCCTTTTTGTTTTCTAGATAATTGCTGTTGTTTTAATTTTAAGTTTTTCTCATGCTTATTAAGTATTCTGGGGTTATCAAATTTAGAACCATCACTGGTAATTGCAAAATGAGTTAGCCCCAAATCAATACCTATTGCTTTGCCTTCTGCAATTAACTCTGGTTTATCTTTGCCATCTTCAAATAAAATTGCAGCAAAATATTGTTCACTACAATTTTTGGTGATGGTTACGGTTTTAATTTTCCCTTCAATCTCTCGATGAATAATTGCTGATACTTTCCCTATTTTTGGTAGGATTAATTGATGATCAGCAATTTTAACATTTTGAGGATATTGAATAGACTGCTTACCATGCTTAGATTTAAACTTGGGGTATTTAGCTCTTTTTTCAAAGAAATTGTTAAATGCAACTCCCAGGTTTAAACAGACTTGTTGCAAGCACTGAGAATAGGTTAAAGATAGCCACTCATGTTCTTTCTTTAGTTGAGGAATTATCTTTTTAACTTCGTATCCAGACAATCCTTTACCTGTCTCTTTATAAGTTTCGTTCATCAAATTCAAAAAATAATTCCATAGCCAACGACAGCTACCAAAAGCTTGTGCTAATGATTGCTGTTGTTGGGCATTTGGATATAATCTGACTTTGACAATTTTGAGCATATTAGAGTGAAAAGTATTTATTACGAAATAGTGTAACACAAGATTTGTGAATTGCCTCCATGTTTTTCTCCCTTGCTGTCGCTTTGGTCGAAAACCCGTCTAATTCCCACCAGGAGATTGCGGGAAGGCTGGGAGCCGCGTCTCTTTAGAGCGCGGGGGAAAGCCTACTCGTGCGGTTTTAAC